>JAURFZ010000038.1 GCA_030834045.1 Burkholderiales bacterium | reverse complement strand
AAAGCCTTACTGGTCACCCCTAGCTTTGGAGTTGTGAAATGAATCTCGGGCGGCGTCAACTTCTTCGAAAACTTTCAGGCCTCGCGGGCATCTCTGCTGCGGGGGGTCTTGGTCTGGTCAGCCTACCCCAGAAACAAGCCTTCGCTTCGGGCTACAAAGCACTCGTTGTCGTGCATCTCAACGGAGGCAACGACGGAAATGACCTTCTTGTACCCATTGATGGTGCTTTCTCCGACTACTCCAAGGCTAGGCCAAGTATTGCGCTTAGGCAGGATATGCTGCTTCCTTTTAACAGCCCTGTGCTTGGTCATAGGCTTGGCTTAAACAACGCGTGCGCCCAACTTATGCCCTTGTTCGACCAAGGCCGGCTTGCATTTGTTGTCAATACGGGGCCTTTGGTAAAGCCCACTTCGGTTGCAGATGTCCTCAATAACCGAGCCACCCTTCCTCCTTTTCTCTTCTCTCACCCCGAGCAGGTTCAATATGTACAGGGCTGGATGGGGGATGAAGATCCAAGCGGCTGGGGCGGACGCGCCATGGAAGCCATGACGCTTGGGGTAAATCCTAAAGCACCCTTAGTGAACATCGGCAACCCAGGCTCGGACACCTTGGTTATGGGACGCCGTTCGCGGATTGTGTCGGCCGACACCCATGCGAACGATTACCTCGGAGGGGCGAATCTTCGCAACCCGAATGACGCCTTCACCCAGTTGCTCGAATCGATCACGAGGCTTCAATCAAAGAACGCCCTTGAAGCCGAGTACAGCCGAACCTTCAAAGGGGTTTTCAATGACAGCATGGAACTTACAAGGCTCAATGATCTTGTAGGCGAGCCTGCAGGCAATTTTGATGGCAATGCCATTGGACAGTCCTTGCGCGCCGCGAGTCGACTTATTCCTTTTTACAAAGCCAGCGGCGCAAGCCGCCAGGTTTTCCTAGTGAACTGGGGTCAGTTTGATACCCATGCTGGACAACGCAATGGAAACTCCTTGCTTAATAACCAAGACTCGCAGTTAAGCGAACTCACCAAGGCCCTTACCGCATTTCAGACCTCTGTGGATGCAGCAGGTGTTGCCAACGAGGTTGTTGTTTTAGTTATGTCTGAGTTCGGTCGTACGCTTGACCCTGCTGCAGGCTTTGGATCCGATCATGCATGGGGCAACCATTGGATGGTCATGGGCAACCCCGTGCGGGGAGGGCAGTTTTATGGAACGACATTTCCTCGGCTTATTCTTGGTGGGCCGGACGACAGTGATCAGGGCAAACGCGGTTACTTTATTCCTCAGATTCCAAGTGATTCAGTCGCTGCCGATCTTGTAACCTGGCTTGGACTACCCCCTTCCGAACTGACAAAGGTATTTCCTAACCTCGCGAATTTCACAACGCGTAGCGTAGGACTGGTATGAGTAAAGAAATTCGGCTCAGTAACGGGCCAGATACCTTTGAGTTCACCAAGGACATGGCGTGGACCAATGTTTTTGGAGGGGGTGGAGATGACAGGCTTGTGTTTGCTACCGGGGGTGGGAATGCCTCGGGAGGGCCAGGTAACGACACCATTGAAAACCGCCTTAACGCCTCGCAATGGTATGAGGTCTCTTACTGGGACTCCCCAAGTGCCGTCAACATTAACCTCGCGCTAGGTAGTGCACAAGATGGCTGGGGCGGCACCGATACACTCATCAACATCTCGCGAGTCGCCTTTGGCGGTAAAGACGGCGATTCCGCTACGGGTTCCGACCGCGATGAGCGCTTTAGCATCAGCGGATTCGGGGGGCAAAAGGGAACCCTTCAAATTGACGGTGCTGGTGGTGTTGACACCGTGCACAACTGGCAACACAACCTCAAAGACTTCAAGGTCACCACAACTGTCGATGGTCAGGTCGTAACTCTCGAGAAAAATGGGTACCTTGCAAGGCTCACAAATATTGAGGCTCTCGCCTTCTCAGGTAATGGCAGTCTTGAGGAAACCTATCGTATTGCCGATCTTATTGACACTTCTCAACTCGGCGAGCAAACACTTCTCGCAGCCAATGCAACCGGATGGGCAGCCAAGGCAGGTAGGCCGGTTTCACTTACGTTTAGTTTTATGAGCGAGGCTCCCGTCTATGGTGGGCTAGAGCCCGGCTCACGCTTTGCATCTCCGAAGGCTGATTACCAACAGGCCGTGCGATCCATCCTGGGCGAACTCGGCACGCAGACAGGTCTGCGGTTTGAGGAGGTGTCTGACTCCAAGTCCCACTATGGGCAACTTCGTTTCGGGGCAAGCCAGCAGTCCCAAACAAAGGGCTACTCGTTCATTCCTGGGCAGGCCAATAAAGAACTGGCTGGAGACGTCTGGCTTGACATAGAAACCACCCAGCTTCTTCAGCCTGGCCAAGAAGGCTGGGCCGCACTGCTGCACGAAATTGGTCACGCCCTAGGTCTAGAACACCCGGTTGCATCGCCCAATTCAGATGCGTCTCGACCCGCATTGCTCTCGAAGTGGAACCACCAGGGTTATACCGTCATGTCGGAAACGACAAGCCCAAGTGGGTTATGGCCCCAATGGTTTGGTCCCTTGGATATTCAAGCCCTGCAACATCTTTATGGAGAGAACTCGGAGACTTTGAAAGCGGGGGCGCAATTTGTGCTGCTGTCCGACACCATGGGTGCGACACTCGCACCCGCCATACTGCCTGCAAACCAAGGCCATGTCTTTGATGCCTCAAAGCTTAGCGTTGGAGCACTTATCGACTTGCGCGCAGGTCAGGCGTCCTCGGTTGGTCTTAACACTACAGGTATTGCCTTTGGTAATCTGGTCCTTGGGTTTGATTCACCCGTGCAAAAGGCAGTGGGCTCTAACCATGACGACGTCTTCATTGGCAACAACCTAGACAACTTTTTTTGGGTGGGCCTTGGAAACGACAATGTCGAGGGCGCAGGCGGACTGAACACCGTCGTTCTGCCTGGCTCAGTAAGCCAGTACAGCATCTCAGCGGCGGTAAAGCCCAACGCCTTTTTCATCGACGCCCTTGATGGTGTTTCGGGAAGTAAGCAGGTAAGCAACGTTCAAACCCTGCGTTTTGACGATGCCCAGGTCTCTCTTCCGAGTATGGCCAAAGTAAGCGCAACACCCCTGGCGCCTCCCCTGCCGGGCGCAGGCCTGCAGACACTGAACCTACTGGAATTTGCGGCCTTGCCCACACCCAGTTGGGCGTCAAATCCAAGCGTGCCTAATGGTCCCGGCGCTGATCTCTCCCAGGCCCGCTTTAGTGCCGCCAGCATGATCACCGTTGCCTTCGGTGCAGACAGCATTAAGCCCTTCCTCGATATTGGTATGTCCTTCTATAGCAACGGTATGCGTCACGCCGAGGTGGCCAAGCTTATTGCGGACAACCAAATTATTGAGAGCCTTCTTGGTAGCCCCGAGAATGGGGCCTGGATAAACCATGTTTATAAAAACGTGGTTGGGACACCACCCGGGCCTGATGTCCAGGCCGACTTTGTTCAGCTGCTTAGCTCGAACCAGTTCTCACGCGCTGGCCTACTTGAACTGGCAGCGGGCCTTACGCCTTTCGTTGAACAACAGGCAAGCCTGGTTGGCTTTAGCCTGATTCAATAAGAAAGTACACTTCAGGCTGATTGCTGCGCACACAGGTGCAGCCCTGCCTCTATGAACATTCTTCTTATTCATCAAAACTTTCCAGGGCAGTTCAAACACCTCGGGCCTGCGCTTGCCCAGCAGGGCCACACTGTAAAGGCCTTTATTCTTCGAAAAGGCGAGGTAACCCAGTGGCAGGGTATTGAGGTTCTGCCCTACATGCCCGCCCGCAGCTCCACCCCCGACATTCACCCCTGGCTCATTGATTTTGAAACCAAGACCATTCGTGCAGAGGCCTGCTACCGGGCAGCGTTGCAGCTCAGACAGCAAGGCTTTTCGCCCGATGTCATTGTGGCCCACCCGGGCTGGGGCGAAAGCCTGTTTTTAAAAGAGGTCTGGCCCAAGGCACGGTTGGGCATTTACTGCGAGTTCTATTACAAGACCCAAGATGCAGATGTTGGCTTTGACCCCGAGTTCCGAACACCCGATGACGCCGAAGCCTGCCGCATTCAGTTAAAGAACCTTAATAACCAACAGCACTTTGAGGTGGCCGATACGGGGCTCTCGCCCACCCATTGGCAGGCCAGCACCTTTCCCGAACCGTTTCGATCAAGAATTACGGTCATTCATGACGGCATAGACACACAGCAATTAAAACCCAACTCCGACATCAAGCTGCAGCTTCACAAAGACCCCGTGCTTGACCTCACCAAGGCCAACGAAGTAATTACCTTTGTGAACCGTAACTTAGAGCCTTATCGTGGTTACCATATTTTTATGCGGGCGCTGCCTGCCATTTTGAAGCGCAGGCCCAAGGCCCATGTACTAATTGTGGGTGGCAACGACGTCAGCTACGGGGCACGGCCAACATCTGGAAACTGGAAAGATCTATTTATTAACGAGGTTCGGCCGTCTATTTCTGACAGCGACTGGGCACGTGTGCATTTCTTGGGCAACCTGGGCTATGCCGAGTTCATTGCCATGATGCAGCTCTCAACTGTGCATGTGTATCTCACCTACCCCTTTGTTCTGAGCTGGAGCCTATTAGAGTCCATGAGCCTGGGCTGCGCCATTGTGGCAAGCGACACGCCACCTCTTAAAGAGGCCATCTTTCATAACGACACCGGTCGGCTGGTGAACTTCTTCGACCCCGCAGGCCTTACCGACCAGGTGGTTGATTTATGCGAAGACGCAAAGGCTCGAGAAAAACTCGGCCAGGCTGCGCGGGACTTTGCCATTGCGAATTACGATCTTGCTACGGTCTGCCTGCCGCGTCAGCTTCAATGGGTGCAGGCCCTGGCCGACCACAGGTCAGGCTAGAGAAGAGCGAGCCTTGTTTCACACACAGGCTGCGTGACTTTCATGTCAAACCCAACGCGTATTGCAGAGGTGGAGGGACTGCGAGGCTTAGCCATTGCCCTGGTGGTGATCTTTCATTTTTTCCCCAATGCGCTTGCCGGCGGCTTTCTTGGGGTGGACATCTTTTTTGTTATTTCCGGCTTTGTCATTACCCAGCGGTTGCTTCGCGACTTTGAAACCGGGCGAGGCCGTCAAGTGCTGCCAGCGTTCTACATGGCGCGCATACGACGGCTCTTTCCGGCACTTGCCGTTGTGTTGGTATTCAGCCTTGGCCTTGGAGGTCTGAACTTTTTTGCCGACGAATACGCGGTGCTTGGCGCCCATGCCATGGCAAGCGCAAGCTTCACCGTTAACATCCATCTCGCCCAAGAGCTTGGCTATTTTGGCGCTGAGGCTGTAACCAAGCCCCTGCTGCACCTCTGGTCGATTGCCGTAGAAATGCAGTTCTACCTACTCTGGCCTCTGGTTCTGCTGGCAAGCCTAAGCCTTGCTCGCACGACAGAGCCAAAGCTCATCATCAACCTGGCCTGTCTTGCCCTAGGTCTTGGCTCCTTGGCGGTCTGCATCTATTCCAGCCCAGCCACACCCGATGCTGGCTATTTTTCAACGGTGGCCCGCGCCTGGGAGTTTTTAATAGGGGCCCAGCTTGGGCTTTTACTGCAAAACAGAGCCCATGGGGTTGAACCGCTGGCAGGTCTTGAGACTTTGAAAGGCATTTCAAAACAGAGCCCACCAACGAATGGGGGGGCTACTGTGCCCAGCGCAGCCTGGGCGGGTCTGCTTTTATTTCTAGGCCTGAGCCTTGTTGCCTACGGCCTTCTTACTGTTGAAGCAAACCAACCCCCCGGCCTTCACAGCCTTTACCCAACGCTAGGGGCCGCACTGCTTCTTTACGGCGCTCCTCGTCATAGGCTTGGGCGAGCACTCTTTGGCAACAGCCTTGCAACAGGCCTTGGAAAAATTAGCTACTCACTCTACCTGTGGCACTGGCCCTTGCTTTCCTTTGCCACTGTTCTCGGCAGCGAGCGCCCCACACTTTTTCAAAGTCTTGGCCTTATTGCGCTTGCTGTGCTGCTCTCGGTTCTAAGCTACTTGTTCGTTGAAAAGCCAGCGCGCCGGCTTAACCCGTTAAAAACACTGCTTGTGCTTTTTCTTCCAATGCTGGGCCTATCGGCTGCGGGTGCTGCCGTTCACGAGGCCAAGGGGTTTCCCATGCGGCTTGGGGAACGTGAAACGTTTGTTGCCTATTTTGAAAACAAGGCCCCCGACTTTCAGTACTTCTTAACCAAGATCGACATCCTTAAAAACTACCGCATGGAGTGCAACTACTTTGACATACAAGGCTACGTGACGGGCAACCTAACCAACCAACCTGTTGGTGCCATTGCGCAGGCCTGCACCGAACCCGACCCCAGGGCGGCTTCTCGTCTTTTACTATGGGGCGACTCGCACGCTCAACAATACTGGTATGGAATTAATGCCACGGCGCCCAAGTCGTTAAGCCTTTTAATGGTGGCCTCCAGTGGCTGCGCGCCAAAGGCCAATGAGTTGAAAGACTCGGCTGAAGACTATTGTGTGCGCAGCAACTACGTAGCCGGCCAGACCATCGCCCAACAAAAGCCAGACCTGGTCATACTTGCCCGACAGTCGGGCTATTCGCTTGAGCAGGCCCGCCAGGCCGCGCAGGAACTTGAGGCGCAGTTTGATTCATTACCTACCCAATTTATTTTTATGGCCGCAACGCCCACATGGAAGGCTGACCTGCCGCGCATTATGGCAAGGCACTGGTGGGATTCCAAGCCCGAACGCAGCCAGGACAAACTTAAGCAGGCGCCACTGGGTAAAGCTATGCAAAGGCAATCCCCGATGGAATCCCAGATTCGTCTTTCGGAACGCAGTCTTTGGCTCAACACACTGCATGGGCTTTGCAACGAGCAAGGCTGCCTTACCTTTGTAGGCCAGTTTTCTGAAAGCCAACTAACCAGCTGGGACTATGGACACTTAACGCCTGTGGCCTCGGAATTTTTGGCCAAGCATTGGTTAATGCCCCAACTCCAGGAGCGCCTTGAGGCGGCCCTACCCCAGTAACTGCTGTATTGACTTACTGAATCTGCGCCACCGTTCGCATAATGATGTCGATGGTGGGTACATTAGCCAGGCCCCCTTCGGACCCTGTACTTACCGCGGAGAAAAGGTCGAGCACAAATGAGCCCTCCACCACACGACCAAACACCGCGTAGCCTGGGCTGGAAGCCGACTGGTAGTTAAGCCCTGGGTTATCGGCGAGGTTGAAATAAAACTGACTAGTTGCCGAGTTGGCCTCTGCGGTGCGGGCCATGGCAATGGTGCCTTTCAAATTGCTAAGCCCCTTGTTCGACTCAAGCGCAATGGGTGCAGCAAGACCCGTCTTCGCTGTAACGTCGGGAAGGTAACCCCCACCCTGAATAACAAACCCTGGCTCTAGCCTGTGAAAGATGGTTCCGTTGTAAAACCCTGAATTCACATACTGCAAGAAATTAAGCACGCTAAGGGGCGCAGCCTCGGGTAGAAGCTCGATCACCATGGAACCCAAATTAGTTGAGACCACAACCCGAGGCGAAGGCACCACAAAGCTCTTCTCAAGCAGTGTCGTCCCCGACGACAAAGAGGCCTTGAGCGTTAATGGGCCTGTTGACTGCACCAGACAGGAGACAAAAATGGCAGTGGGGGAATTGGCAATAGCAGTAAGCCCTAGGCAGGAACCCTGGGTAACAGATAGGGTGAAGTCTTTGGAGTCGAGGTTTTCACCAGTTAAACGGAACACCGACTGGCGACCAAACGAAACCCGATCGACAAGAATATCTGAAAGCGACAAGGGCTTGACAAAGTCGGTTAGCGCACCTACGTCCACCACCTGCCCCTGGGTCTGACTGGCATTTAAGACGTAGACGCGGTTGTTCGACACCCCGAGGTACCAGTTGGTCGACGGATAAAACCGAAACTCATAGCCCTGAAAGGTCTGGCTGGTAGGCCCTGCAGGGAAAAGGGTTGGGTAGCTGCGCTCGGCCCAGGTAAAAAGGTCAGCGGCCGTTACGGACGTTGATGTGGTGTTTTGAACGGCGGCATTAATAAAGGAGCGAGCCTGCGCAGACTGGACATTTTCGGCCGAACCCATGGGGGCAACCGTGAAGACTTCTCCCGAGCCCGCCGGAACAGTAGCGAGCGTTTTTGCCGATGAGCTTTCAAGCCCATCGGTACCTCCACCGCATCCCGTCAACACCACGAACACCGAAAGAGAAAAAAACACCGAAAGGCCACGTAGACCCTGCCTGAAACCCAGTGTGTAAGCCATTGCAACCCTACCTTACAAAAGAATGGAACAATGCATAAATGGTAACACCCAGGTCAACAGGCCGCGGCATCGTGCCTAGAAACCAGGAGCTTTGTGCGATGCCTCAAAAAGCTTCAAGAACTCCCGAGATCGGTCGATAATGCACCTATGCCTTTGACTCCCCTACAAATTGTGACGCGTGCCTCACGGGTCTACCTGAAAGAGCAGCCTTCCACTTCTGAACTCAACGTTCTGGCCTCTCGTATTACTCAGGGTATTGTCTCAATGAATCAGCAGATTGTTGAGATCTCCCGCTCTGAGAACCGTTACCTGTCCGACTCCGATGAACTGGCTCGGCTGTTTTTTATTCTCTTTGACCGCGCCCCAGACCTTCCGTTGTTCTCCGAAGGGATGAGGCTAATGGAGAAAAACGGCATGAGCCTTGAAGTGCTTGCCGACGCAGGCCTGAACTTTGGGGCGGGACGGCTAAGCACAGCACTTAAGCTTACCGATAAAGAGTTCATGCAGCGACTGGCTGAGCAGATGTTTGAAGACCCAGACGCTGTGCTTGGTCTTTCAAAAATTGTAGATAACTACGCCACCCTTTTGTCAGCAGGCGCCCTCACACGGGCTCAAATGGTGGCTATGGCTGCACGGTTTGACGATGCCAGCACCAAGTACTACAAAAACGTTGATGCCTCGCTTTTTTACCTAGCCAGTGCGGGGCGAGAGGCTTCGGCTGCCGAACTCACCAATGCCCAAGGCCTTGCACCCATTGCCTTAAACCGCGGCATCTTGGTTGCTGCGGGCGAGGCCCCCACTCTGTTGTTGCCCTTTTTCAGTTACAGCGCGGGCAACCTCACCATTGCAGGCAACTTCACCGAGGCCCTTCAATTCAACCTTGGTAACCTGACCAGCCAGCTTGGAACGAAATCAAACTACCGGGCATTTTTTACGCTGGACAACGGCGCTTCCGAGGGCAGTGTCGAAATTTCTGCCTCAGCCATTTCTGGCATTCGTAATATTGACGCCTCAGGAATTGCAACTGGCCTTGCTTCGTTTACTGCCACTGCCTCGGGCCTTGGTAGCAGGCTTATCGCACCAAATGCTCCAAGTAGCCTAACAGGGGCCACTGGTAATGACACCCTTACCGGAGGAAACCGCGCCGACTCTTTGGTCTCAGGCGCAGGAAATGACGTGCTTAGTGGTGGGGCAGGCGCTGACACCTTGGTGTCAAGCCAGGGGCGTGACACTCTTACAGGAGGCGCAGGCAACGATACGTTTGTGCTGCCAGTGGCCGAGCTTGCACGAACAGTTGAAATCTATCCAACCCTTACCGATTTTGGAAACGGTACTGATGTTTTGAATCTTGCGCCGCTTTTGGGAAGAACGGTGGCGCCCGAGGCCGTAACACCCATTGTTGGAAACAGTGACCGAACATCCACCGGGTTCATTAACCTTACTGGTCTGGTCAATAACAGTGTTGTCCTCGTAACGAATACGGGCAGCTGGGTTGACACCACGGGGGTGGGTGACAGTGCCATCGATTTGTTGCCACGAACAGCCTCGCAGATTGCAGAACTCTTTACCGAGCGCTTCGACAGCAACAACGATGGGGTGAAAAATGCAACCCGGCCCATTACGTTTGCAGAAAAACCCATCACCGGCCAGAGCTATGTGGTTTTCAGTTACGACCCCGTGAATGGAGCCGATATCTGGCTGGTCGATAACTTTACAAGTATTCTTTCGGTGACCGGCGCCGAAGTTCGTGCCATAGGCCACCTTAACCCCTTTGCTGATCTCTGGGTAACACTGACCACCGAAGGGTCGATCATTGCCTAACCAGCCCCGACCACGCAGGAGCACACACCATGCTTACCGTTAATCCAAGCCTCTTGACCACAAGCGCTGCCAATGCGCGGTTTACGGTAAGTTTTAGCCTTTCACCTCAATCGCAGACAAGCCTTGCGGGGGGCGTTGACAGCTATAAAATTCGCATCGACATGGGCGGCGGAGCAGCAAGTATTAAAGCCGCCTCAATTAAAGTGCTAGGGGACACCACGTCAGGCGCACTTTATTCGGTTGACCCGGATGCGCTGGCCCAAGGCATTTTCAGCGTTGCTGCACTCGCCCCCGTTAACCAAAAGCTCAACGCGCTTCAACCCTTCATTAGTTTTGAGGTGAACCAGACACAACTTGCGCCTGTCAGCTTCACGGTGAAGGAACTGACCGTGAATAATTCCAATCTGCTGGCTGGCGTTACGAATACCAGCCTTCCAGTTAGCTTTGGTATCACCATCGATCGTGCGGTTTCGTCCTCGGCAGGTAACCAGATGCTTTACGAGGCAGGGGGTAATTTGGTTATTGCTCCCCTTGGATTCTCGGCCGGTAAAACACTGCTCAATGGAAGCTACACCCCGTTAAAGCAAATCGACGGAACAAACTTCGGGCAAGACATCATTAGCGGCTTTAGCCCCAGCAGCATCGGCACCTACCTTGGCCAGTACCGGGTGGTTTTCAAATCCGACAACCCCCTGGCCAATGGAAGTTTTGGCTTTAAAACACTTGACTTCAGCCAGGCAACAGGGGTTGCTCTGGCGGCGACGCCAGCGGGCCTGGCTTCTGCAGGGGGTAGCTCAGGGTCGTCGGGCGGTGTAATCACCAATCCGCTGAACCCAGTGCTTGTCACAGGAAATAGTGCACTAAGTTATATACAGTATAAAGATCTTCTTCCTGGTGTTACTCAGCAAGACACCGTCACCCAGCAAAAAATTGGCGAGAATTTTTTGCTGGAGTTTTCTTTGCCCGATGGAACGCCCTACACCAAACTGGTGGGGCAGGCCAGCGCTGGCATTAACGCATCCATTACCCAATCACCGATCGCCCTCGATCTAGGCCTACCCGCTGGCCTCAGTACCAGCATGTTCGGCCCGGCTGCAACGCTGACCCCAGTTGACACAGGCAAATACTTCAACAGCCTCGTTGACCTTGCCTTTCCGGTTGCAAATGATTACAGCCGATCTATTAAGGCCGCCGTTGACTCTCTTGGTGCAAAGAAAAGCTCAAGCTCTCAGGCTAAACTCCTGTCGCCCGAGGGCGTGTCGCAAGGTGGGTCTATTCAACTTGCAGGCGCTGCAGGGCCCAGCGAATTTCTTGTACTCAATATGTGGGCCTCCTCGGGCATTCAGACGGTGGCGCTTTCCAATCTTGAGCATGTTCTGGTTGTGGGCGATGGCACCGTTACGCAAGCCGCAGCAAGCCCCGTATTTCTGGTTGGGGACGGCGCGAATCAAATTCTTGCCGGTGGCCCTGGAAACGACTACCTCTATTCCGGCGGCGGCTCCGATGTTCTTATTGGCGGAGCAGGAAGCGACACCTTTCACATAACACGTAAGGGCAAGGTCACCATTCAAGATTTCACCTCGCAAGACAAGCTTCAATTCAGCTTTCTTGGCGTGAACTCGCTTCTCGATCTTGTAAACCGAATCACCGGTGTTGACGAGCAGCCTGGCTCGGTTAGTTACATCTTCGACTCGGAGCTTGTACTTACTTTAATTGGCTATTCGCTCTACGACCCATACCCTGGGTCTATGTTTGTTCTAAGCTGAGATAAGAAGCGCTTACTTTAAAGCAGGTCAACGACGTAGAAATAAGTTCAAGTTGTTC
>JAURFZ010000037.1 GCA_030834045.1 Burkholderiales bacterium | reverse complement strand
CTTAGCGTTGCGGAGTCTGTAAACGCCCTCAAAGATGGAAAAATCGACGCCTTTTCTTGGGTGGGTGGGCTTCCCACCGCGGGTGTGACCGACCTGGCCAGTACCCCTGGTATCACCATTCAAATGATCGATCACACCGAGGCTATTCCTGCCATGGTTAAGAAGTACGGCAATCTTTATTACCCCGATGTCATACCCATGAGCACTTACAAGGGAATGACATCAGACAACAAGAACGCATCCATTGCTAATATTCTTGTAGCCTCTGCCGACATGTCAGACGAAACGGCCTACAACATCGTTAAGACCATTCTTGAAAAGCGTGAGGACCTCAAGCTTGTTCATAAGGCTGCGGGTGAAATTGAGGCAAAAAACCAAAAAAACGCATCCACCCCAGTGCCTTTCCACCCGGGGGCCATGAAGTACTTCAAAGAAAAAGGCATTTCGGTTGACTAAGAACTGTCTTGATTCTTGCCTTAGCGCCCAGCAGGCCTAAGGTTGACTTACAAGAGGACCCGCGAAAGCGGGTCTTCGTTTTAGATCAAAGAGATTAAATTAACGCATGACAGCACCCTCCCCAGCCCAAAACTCTGACCCTGGCCTTGAGGGCCAGATCGACGACGAACTTCAAAAGAAGCTCGACAAACTTATCGAGGAAGAAGAAGGCACCCAGAGCAAATTTTCGGGCTGGGTGGGCGTTCTTATTACCCTGGCCTTGCTTGGGATGTCATTTGTGCATCTCTACGCAGCCTACGGAATCATTCCGGCCTCAACCCTAAGGCCGCTTCATGTGGCCATGGTGACGGCCCTTGTTTTTCTTATTTTCCCCATTGGCAAACAGTTTAAGAATCGAATTATGTGGTGGGACGTTCTGGCGGGCGCATTTTCTTTGTTCGCGATCTATTATTTGTGGTCGGGCGGTGAAGACCTGCTTGAGCGAAACACCGCGCCGAACACCATGGACTTGATCGTAGGAACAGGCGTGGTGCTCACCATTCTTGAGGCGCTGCGTCGAACCAATGGCCCCATTCTGGTCTCTATTACGCTTTTGTTTTTGGGCTACGCGCTTTTTGGTAACTACCTTCCCGAACCATGGACGCATAAAGGCTATTCCCTTGATCGCCTTGTTGGGCACATGTACATGACGCTTGAGGGCATTTACGGCTCCGCCGTTGACGTCTCTTCGTCTCTTATTATTCTTTTCACCATCTTCGGTGCTTTCTTGCAACACACCGGTGCTGGCAAGTTCTTTATTGACTGGTCCTTCTCCGTGCTGGGTGGACGCCCCTCGAATGTCGGTCGAACCATTGTCTTGTCCTCCTTTCTTCTAGGCGGTCCCTCTGGCTCGGGCGTGGCAACCACCGTGACGGTTGGATCGGTTGCGGGAAAGATGCTTAAAGACATGGGCTATGAGAAAAATTCGGCAGGAGGTCTTCTTGCCGCAGGTGGTCTGGGCGCCATTATTTCGCCGCCTGTCCTTGGAGCTGCCGCCTTTTTAATTGCAGACTTCCTTGGCCGGTCGTACCTTGATGTATTGGTGATGGCCACCATTCCCACGGTCTTGTACTACCTAGGTCTGTTCGTTATGGTTGAAATCGACAGCCGCAAGTTTGGAATGGTGACCGCCGCCAAAACCCAGACTGAGTCTGCGCTCAAGCTCGCCCTGCGCTACTGGTATCACTTCTTCTCACTCATTTCTATTGTTGTCTTCATGCTCATGGGGTTCTCGCCCATTACCAGTGTCTTCTGGGCCACCGTGCTTTCAGCGGCCACCAGTATGCTGCGGCCTGAAAGTGCTGTTATACCTTGGGGGCTTTTCAAAGGTCAGGTGCCACTGGTGAAGGGGCTTTATGAGTCAAAGCTTGTGCAGTCTCTTGCAGGGGGAACCCGAGAGGTGCTGGGCATTGCGGCAGTCTGTGCAGGTGCTGGTCTCATTGTTGGGGTTGTAACCCTAACGGGGCTTGGCCTGAAGTTCTCAAGCATTGTTCTTGAACTTGCAGGTGGAAGCCTCTTTCTAACAGCTCTCTACACAGCATTTATTGTCTGGATCGTGGGCCTGGCAGTGCCCGTTACAGCCTCTTATATTATTTGCGCCGTCATAGCCGCCCCCGCCCTCATTAAGCTTGGCGTCCCAGACTACGCAGCCCATATGTTCATTTTCTATTACGCGGTTCTCTCTGAGGTCTCGCCGCCAACGGCGCTGTCTCCCTTTGCGGCTGCAGCCATTTGCAAGGGTAACCCCTACCGGACCACCCTGCAGAGCTGGAAGTATGTGGCACCCGCCATCCTCGTTCCGTTCATGTTCGTGCTGGACCCCAGTGGTCTTGGCCTTCTTCTTATGGGCTCAATTGAAGGGCTTATGAAGGCGAACTGGGGCGATATTGCTTTGGTTACCGCAACAGCAGGCCTGGGAATTGTTTGTCTAGCGGGCGGTTTGCAGGGCTGGTTTATACGCAAGACCACCTTCATTGAACGCTGGATCATGATCTTCTCAGGCCTTGCCCTTACTTATCCGGGCCCAGGAACAGATATCGCGGGCTTATCAGGCTTTCTTATCGCGATCTTTATGCAGTGGCTTCGTCGTCACTCCCCCCCCGACATACCTATTCGAGCAAGCTGAGCGTCTCATCCTCTCCCTAAAAGGTTCTTCATGCCCATTATTGAATCCATTGCCGTTGCCGCCGTTGAAGTTCCGCTCGATAAGGTCACGTCGTTTGCGACCCGCACAGTGCACGCGCGCCACTATGGGCTCGTGAAAGTTCGAAGTGTTGATGGTGTCGAGGGCATTGGGTTTTGCTACGTTGGAAGTCAGGCCGGAGGCCTTCTTAAGGCAGCCGTAGAGAGCCTTTTAGGGCCTGCCCTTATTGGAAAAGAAAGCCACCAAACGGAAGCCCTCTGGCAGTCCATGTACCAGGAGGCCCTGTTACAAGGTCGCTCAGGGGTTGTGATGCGCGGACTCTCTATTTTAGATACCGCCTTGTGGGACTTAAATGCCCGCTCTGTTGGGCTACCCCTGCACGACTACCTAGGCAGTCTGCATCGCGACCAGGTTATTGCCTATGCAAGTGGCGGCTACTACCTTGACGGCAAGACACCTGCGCACCTCGGTGAGGAGCTTGCGGGGTATGTCAGCCAGGGCTTTAGGGCTGTCAAAATGAAAACCGGGCGGCTAAGCCCGGGGGAGGAAGAGGCCCGTATCGCCGCGGCCCGCGATGCCGTCGGGCCCGATGTTTATTTAATGCTTGATGCGAACAATGCATGGGCAGATCTACCCACCGCCCTTGAGTACATGCGCCGGTTTGAGCCCTACAACCCTTACTGGATTGAAGAGCCCTTCTCGCCGGACGCCATCGACCTGCATGCGCGTCTGGCCGAGCGCACCACCATTACAGTGGCTACCGGAGAGGTTGAGGTTGGACGCTGGCGTTTTCGTGAGCTGATTGATGCTGGAGCAGCGGAAATTCTGCAGGCCGATGCAGCCGTCTGTGGTGGTGTTTCTGAATGGCGAAAGATTGCGGCCCATGCTGACAGTCGGGGGGTTACGGTAAGCCCGCACTGGTTCCACGACCTTCACGCACCCCTGGTTGCAGCAACACCCAACGCCCGCTTTGTTGAATTCTTCCTTGACGACCAGGTGCTGAACTTCCGCCGTCTTATCTCAAACCAGCTGGCATTTAAGGATGGCTACGTAAAGCTTCGTCAATCGCCCGGACTTGGTTTTGAGTTTGACGAGCAGGCAATAAAAAAATACGCCGGAAGCGCAGCCTGGTCGACTCTTCGTTAGACGCGTGAGGCAGAAGGAGAGAGTCCGTGGCCGATAAGGGGTTTAATCGAATTGGAACCCCAGAGTCGCCGAGTGCGACGCGTGTCATGCTTCTTGGGGCCGGGGAACTGGGCAAGGAAGTCATCATTGCCTTTCAGCGCCTTGGTGTCGAGGTCATTGCCGTGGACCGCTACGCGAATGCACCCGGGCATCAGGTGGCTCATAAGGCGGTGGTTATTGATATGTCTGATCCCGCAGCCCTTCGCGAACTCATTGAACGCGAGAAACCGCATCGCGTAATTCCCGAGATTGAGGCCATTGCAACCTCCGTGCTCATTGAACTCGAGAAATCAGGGCTTGAGGTCATTCCTACGGCAAAGGCAGCCCTCCTTACGATGAACCGAGAGGGTATTCGGCGATTGGCCGCCGAAGAATTGAACCTACCGACCTCCAAGTACCGGTTTGCAGTCTCTGAAGAGGAAATGACTGCGTCTGCAGACGCGCTGGGATATCCCTGTTTTGTTAAGCCGATCATGTCATCCTCAGGTAAGGGGCAGTCAAAACTCGCGAGCACAAGGGATTGTTCCGAGGCATGGATGAAAGCTAAGTCGGCCGCGCGGGTCGACATGCAGAAGGTCATTGTTGAGGCCGCTATTGATTTCGACTTTGAGATCACCCTGCTTACAGTTCGCAGCCTAGACGACCAAGGGCAGCCGGTTGTCTCTTACTGTGAGCCTGTTGGCCATCTGCAAGTCAACGGCGATTACGTGGAATCGTGGCAGCCTCAGCCCATGTCGGAGACGTCTTTGCTTAAGGCCCAGGCCATCGCCGCCAGTATTGTGAATGCCTTAGGCGGCCTTGGTATTTTCGGGGTCGAGCTTTTTGTGAAGGGTGATGAAGTTTGGTTCAGTGAGGTCAGCCCTCGACCGCACGACACTGGAATGGTAACCATGAGCTCACAGGTTCAAAGCGAGTTCGAATTGCACGCCAGGGCCATCCTTGGCCTTCCGGTGAATACCAACCTACGACGGCCAGGCGCATCGGCTGTTATTTACGGGGGCATGGACGAAAAGGCTATTGCCTTTGAAGGCGTCGCTGAAGCCTTGCGTATCCCCGAGAGTGACCTACGCCTCTTTGGCAAGCCGGAGTCTTTTGTTAAGCGACGCATGGGTGTGGCCCTTGCCAACGCCGACACGGTTGAAGAGGCGCGCGACCGTGCAAAGATGGTTGCCAGCAGAGTTCTACCTGTCCGGACATAGGCTGGGGAGAGAGAGAAAACTTAATCCGGAGATGGACTGGCCTCGTCGAATTAAGCACGTTACGTCTAACGAACCCCAGGTTTCCGTATCATCCTTGGCATGAAGCTGAATCTTGTAAGGCAACAGAAACTCTTTCACCTTTCAAAGAGCCTTGTCCTACGCATCGTTTCAAGCAAAGACTTCCAAGCCCAATGGCCCACCTCTGATTCCCAGGGAGTACAAGGTCTAAGGCTCGGTTACATACTGGGGCTTGCCGTTATGGTTGATGAGCCTTGGGATGCTGGGGACAGTCTTGAGCCCGCAGGGACCCCGGTAAGAGGGCGAACAAGGCCACTGCAGAATAAGCCTGAATCGGACCCGGCGCATATTGTCATTCTTACCGCGCGCAATGGTGACTTAACAAAGGCAGTCTGGGCCGATGAGATTTATTTCCCTGAGGAGGAACTGCTTTAGGCCGGAATATAGACTAAAGTATGACTTTGGTTTAAATTCCGGTGATGATTCAACAAACACGACCTTACGAGGGGTCCATCCGTTTTTTCCTTTTCTGTGGGGGGCTTTTGCTCGCGGCCACCCTCTACACCGCGTATTCGCAGCTCTACCTGCTCCCCCCTAGGCTTGCAGCAGACCTTGGGCAGATAAGTCCCACACTGCTCCAAATTTATCAATGGTTTTGGGACCATGCACGCAGTCTTGGCAAATGGGGGGTTCGCGAAGGACTCTTCGACCCCGAAGTTCGTGAGTTTGGAAAAAACGGAATTCCTGCTTACTTCATCAACCTTATTGGCGGGCTGACTGCCGCCGTGCTGGCTGTCTTTATTGGTCTCATTGCGTTTCTTGGCCGATCAAGAACGCAGGTTGCCGAAACGTCTGTCATCCCATCCCCAATGCAGCCGTCTTTAAATCCCCCTGCAAATGAGCCCTCTTCGGCATCACCCAGCGCCTTGCATTGGGCCTCCGATAAAGCCGGGCACGAGGGCCAGACTGGGCAATCCAATGCCAAAGACTGGCGATTTGGGCTTACAGAACCACCTATCCCAAAAAAAACACTATCTCCGCAAGAAAGAAAAATAATTGCCGATACGAAGGCTCAGACACCCCCGCCGTCTCCATGGCAGCATGCTGGCAGCCTGAGTTCCATGCAGAAAGCCCTTGATGAGTCCTACCACTGCATCAACGAGGCTGAGAGCGCGCTTCAACGACTGCAGCGCTCGGCCTTGAATCTTGCCCTGACACACCCGTCGTTAGAGGCTGGTGATGACGTTACAGAAATTCACTTGGCCATGGCATCGCTTGACCGGCTTCTTCGCACCATTAAATCCTCGCAGGCCGAAATCTCTGAACAACTGGCGCAGCTAAATGCCGACCCTTACCCAAGCCGCGGCACACGCGCCAGCTAGCGATCTGGATTTTTTCGAGCGCCTGTACTACCTAGGGATCGCGGCGACACACCCCGATCGACCTCAAGGAGTGGCGCAGTTTAGTCTTCAAAGTATTCGAAGGATGCTCCTTGCAAGGGGAATCTCTTGTTACACACACGATTCGATCGACCTGCGGTGTTCCCGTCTCTGGGAACCACTTCTCGCTGCGCTACCGTACGAGCTCGAGCTGCAATCCTCGCCCTGTCGACGTTGGATCTGGCTATGCTTCAAACAGCCCGGCAATGTTCTACTTGCTGGATCACAGACTGCAGAACAAAGCCTTGCGGCCATTCAGCAGCTCGCTGGACCTGTGGGTGAGACCATTCACTGGATTCCTGGCCTGCAGAGCCCTCGTGGCTTTCAACTTCCAATAACCCCTGAGATTGGTGGCTGCCTAAGCACCGAGATGAACGGACACTGGATTGGTCGGTGGTCAGCCTGGGGTAAGCCAGGTGTTTTCTTCTGGCTCGAGCGCGCAGTCATTCCGCACCCGTCTTCCAAGCCTGTACTGGGGATGGCCATCTCAGGTGGAAACCCCGCCGTTACCATCCTCAGGCTCGAGGCTGGTGCTCCAAGCCAAGGACCGAACGTATGAGTCTTGTTCTCGGCTTCTTTATTTGTATCGTCCTATTTCAATGTCTTGCGGCCTACCTTGAACTGCGCCCTTACCTGCGGGGGCCCTGGCATCAGTCGGTCATGAGAGTCTTTGTCACCTTGGGCATTTGGACTCTACTCGGCCTCATCATCCCTGTTTACTTAGTCAGTAATTTGCATACGGACTCGGGGCTAAGCGAGGTTATTGCCTCCACAGCAGCCCTGCTCTCCTTTGAGTTTCTCGCCCTGATGGCCATAGGCCTTGGCATTGCTAAGGTATCGGGACCAGGCTTGAGACTTGGTGGACTGCTCTCGCTTGCGGCCTGGCTTGGACTACTGATGCTTCAGATACTACTCATTCATCAGAGTCATACCGCGTTGGCTGCTGTCGCCGGACTGCTTGCCCTAATGGTGTCGGTCATGGCTCTTGCGTTTGAGCTCATCTACAGCCTGCCGAAGAGCCCAGCCAGTGGGACCCCAACACCAACAGGTCATCTACGAATTGCGCTTGGCATGACCGCATTTGTCTATTTTTTGTTGCTCTCTGGTCTTCAAATTTCCACGCTCTCTTTTGATCATTGGCTCGTAAGCCAACCAGCGCAAGACTTTGCTCGGCTTGAGACCTTTTTGGCATTGCCAAGCCCCATCGAACCCATGCTCCCTGCGCTTCTTCTTGCCTGGTTGCTCACCAAATTGCTTCTTACAGGCTTGGTTATTCGGCTGGAGATACAGCACATGAACTGCCTTAAAAGACGGGTCGACGAGAACCTTGTGGAGCAAAGTAACCAGATCATTCGACCCTATCAAATGACCGCCCAAGCACTCTTTCATCTGCCCACTCCCATTCTGCTGATTAACCGTACTGATCAAGAGCTGGTCTATGCAAATGGCTTGGCCCGAACCCTTCTAAGCGATGCAAGACTCACCCGTCAGCCGCTCACCACCATTTTTCTTTCCATTGTTCCAATGGGGGCCCACCGGACCATGGCCCTCTTTCTTCATCCCAACCTCACGGTCGGGCTGTTTCGACTTGAGCCAATTCAAACGCCAGGCGTCAGTGGACTGAGTCAGATGTTGCTTCTCCATAGAGAGGAGCTTGACACCATGCAGCTAAGCCATTGGCTTATAACAAGCCGTCTCGATCCCCCTGGCTTTGGCGCCTGTCTCTTAAACTCTAAGTTCTCTATCCTCGCCATCTCAGAGGGCTGGGAGAGCATATTCGGTCGATACGACTCTTACTTTGGCTCTGGATTAATCTGGGACCGTCTTAGGAGCTTCACCGACCGAATGAGCGATGTGCTCGCCCTCGAAGAAAAAATAGGGCGTGAAAGCTGCGTCTCCCAGCTGCTTACGGACCCGACTGGCAGGGAGATGAAAGTGACCATGCAACTGCTTATAAGTCCCGATGGTAGCCCCGCCTATCATGTCGTTGTCCTGCTTACGTCGGAGGCCAATGCAAGGAATCAGCTTCATCGGATAGACTAAAGGTTATATGAACCTCCGTCATTCCAGACAGATCAAGATCAACCGCCTCCAGTGGGCAGGCCAGGCCCTTGGCAGTCTGTCTGTTCTACAAGACCTCGAGGCAGTTGAGGTCACCGTACCCATTCGAGAGTCGTGCCCCCCCTCAATTCTCTTTGCCTCACTGCTCGTATGTCTTGGAAGTGTTGCTGGCTTTTTCATGACCTTACAACTCTAGAGGCGGGATGGGTGGGGCAATGACCAAAGTCAAGCCTGAGGCTTCAACGAATCGATTGCCAGGATCGTCACAGGCTATTGTTCTAGTCGACGACCACCCTTTGATACGTCATGGCCTAGCCGCAGCCATCCAAGCACGATTTCCTGGCTTAAATCTAGCACTTTCCTCAACTGCTGAAGAGGGCTTAATTCTTGCGCGAAAGATACTGGCCTGGCCTGAACCAACAAGACTGCTCGTCTTGCTTGATCTCTCCCTTCCTGGCTTAAGTGGTCTGTCAGCAATCCAGAACTTTCGCGACCTGGCGGGCCCCATCACAATCATCACACTCTCTGGTAACGATGAAGACCTGCGGGTGGGGGCTTGTCTTGGCTCGGGGGCGGACGCCTTCGTAAGTAAGGCAGCACCCGTCGAAATGCTCTTAGATGTCGTTCAACAATCGCTCAGTACAAGCCTGAAGTCTGGTACCTGGTTGTCGGCCTGCGGCTTTCGAGATAGTTCCACCATACAACGCCTTAAAATCACGGGCCGTCAGCTTCAAGTGCTTCTAATGATCTGCAGTGGCGCAAGCAATCGAGATATTGCTAACGAACTTGAGATCACAGAGATCACAGCAAAAACGCATGTTAGCGGGGTGTTTAAAGCACTGGGAGTCGCAAGTCGGACACAGGCTATTTTGATGGCTCAGCAACTGGGCTTAGTGACGACTTAATCGGCTTGGTCTGCAGACGCAGAGTGGCTGCCTTAAGTTTCTTAAGCGTGTAAGGTGGCGCAATCTGAATAACGGATCTGTCCTCATCCCAGGCTCTGTTTTTTTCACGCTCTAAGGCGAGTCCGAGTACCGGAAGTTCTTCGTTAAATTCGTCTCTCAGGTGGGTAATCGCGGACTCAACATCCTGACCTTCACCACTAACGATCACGATAAAAAGGGGGGAATCCTTCAAGCCCTCAAGCTGCGTAACCCGAAGCGACCCATCCATTGAATCAATGATGCCGTAGCCCTCCGCCTTCAATGCAAGCCGAAAGGCTTCTAGGGTGGCATCGGTCTTGGCATCAAGACCGACCGATGCAGGCTGGACCCAGACAATGAACTTGTCTTGCAGGCTCGAGCGCTTGGGGTACGGCTCGTTAGGGTTCATTGCGGCCTGAGCTGCTGCAGCCTCAGAGGGTGGACAGACGGGCAGGTCGAGAAAAAAGCCTGAGCCATGGGCTAAATGACTGCTCACCCCAAGACGAGCGCCAATGCTCGAGGCAAGTTGGCGTGAGATCAACAAGCCCAGCCCAGACCCCTTCGCATTAGGTAGAACATAAGAGGGTATCGACGAGCGAAAGCCTTGGCGAAGTCTCTTGCGAACCTCCGCAGTCATACCCATGCCGTTGTCGAGAACCGCGACGCGGCAGGTAGTTTGCCTTGACCGAATGGTCAGTCGAATACGACGACCATCCGCATGTCGAAGTGCATTGATTAATAAATTCCGAAGAATACGCCCAAGTAATCTTGGATCGGTGCTTACACAGGTCTCTTGCGGCTGCCAGCAATAGAGCTGCACCTCACTATGAAAGCTCTTGGCCAAAGGCCGCAGCTGTTCTACAAAGTCTCGACAAAACGCCTCAATTTCAAGAACCTCATGCCGGGGGCTTATGCTGTTGTTAGCGAGTCGCTCCGTATCAAGAGCGCTTTCAACCAGTTCATTGGCGATCTGCAGGCAGGCGGAGATTCCACTGAGGCCATCGCCTACACCCTGCCCCTCAGAGCCAAAACCCTGATGGCCTTCGAGGCGTTCTGAGAGCATCGACCTATGAGCTGCAATGGCCTGCAAAGGCTGTCTTAGATCGTGACTGAAGGATATAAGTAGCTGGCCCTGTGCCAGGCGACGCTGAGTCTCCTCCTCAAGACTGGCCTGCAGTTTTTGCACTTGCATGACTAAAGCATGGCTTTCTTCGGCTAGTTGGTTAAGCGATCGCAAACGCCGGACCGCGACTGCAATCCAGACGCCTGAACCGAGGGCCAGTGTAAAAAGAAGCCCTGCAACCGGCCAGGACGGAAAAAACCAGGGGGGATTGCTCATCACAAAATAATACTTTAGTATGTGATTTCACGCCATCGCCTTTGAACAGATTGCACATGCCCGAGACCACTTCACCCATTGGATTCACCGGCACCCAGACAACAGCGCCAGACCAGGCGCCAGGTTCCAGTGCCCGTTCAATACGACGCCCCGACCTGCGCGTCTACGCGGAGTATGCGCGACAAACCCAAAGCGACAGCCCTAGAGCGTCTTTAAACCCGTCAGAGAGATCGCAAAAGTCCCCTACTGAACCTCGCCTGCGCACTCGCTCCATCAATCAAATTGTCGATGAATCGCTCGCCGCCTTAAATCAAGACGATGAGGAGTCAACCGCCACGGCACAAGGCTTGGCCGAGCTTGCCGACGAGCTACGAGGTCTCTTCCTTCAGCTCTCTGAATCGCCCTCTGAAAGCGGAGGCAGTTCATGGGAGTCCATTGCCGAGCTTCTTAATGACATCTCTTCTAAGGTCGACCGACGGGCGTCACTTCAGTCCGAGTTAAGGATGGTTCAAAGCTCAATCGAGGGATCAAAGCAGAGGCTCTTGGAGGAGATTAAATCGATGTCGGTACTTGAACAAGAGCGATTGGCAACTATTCAGGCACGCAGCAAGATGGTGGCTGAGCTTGCGGAGCGTGTTGTACAAAAACTAAGATGATGAAAAAATAGTAGACTTGATACTAAAGTATGGTATAAATCCGAGCAGGGTCTTCTTTAAGGAGTAACAAATGGCTGAAAGTTTACAAAAATGGGTGGGACGTAACCGGCCCCCGCGTGTGCAGATTACCTATGACGTGGAAATTGGTGACGCCGTCGAAAAAAAGGAACTGCCCTTTGTCATGGGCGTTCTCGCCGACCTTGCGGGCCATCCGAGTGAGGCCCCGCCAAAGCTTAAAGACCGTCGTTTTGTCGAGATCGATCGTGACAACTTTAATCAGATTATGGAAAAGATTAGCCCCCGACTCGATCTCTCTGTCGACGATCGATTAAAAGGCGAGGGCCAGATCAAGGTGGAACTGAACTTCAAACAGTTCTCCGATTTCCACCCAGAGGCAATTGTTGAGCAAGTCCCCAGGCTAGCCAAACTTCTTGAGGCCCGAACGCAACTTCGCGACCTGCTCTCAAAGCTCGACGGTA
>JAURFZ010000036.1 GCA_030834045.1 Burkholderiales bacterium | reverse complement strand
TCACCGACCGGCTTGCCCCTGACGATCGAGAGCTATTGCAGCGGTCCTGCAACACCATCGTGGACCAGGTCCGTGGCCTTAAAACCATGGTCGATGAGTTTCGAAACTACGCACGCCTTCCGAGTGCGAACCCAGAGCGACTGAATCTATCGGGTCTCATCTCCGAGGTAATGCCTTTGTACGTGTCGGACCCCAGCATCGAACTTACGCAAGCCGATGAATGTTGGGTCTGGGCAGACCGCGGGCAGCTTATACAGATCCTTCACAACCTTGTGCAGAATGCGCAAGATGCCTGTTCTTCACCTGGATTTCTCTCTTCAGACGCATCAGGGTCCGCCGCCCTTCATGAGGAAGAAAAAAAGCCTAAAATAAAAATTGCTTGTAAAAAATGGACATCTTCAAAGGAGCCGCGTTGCTTGTTAATTGTGGAAGACAATGGCCCAGGAATTCCGCCTGACATGCTTACTCGTTTGTTTGAACCCTATGTGACAACAAAGCCAAAGGGCACTGGACTGGGCTTGGCTATTGTGAAAAAAATAGCGGAAGAGAACCGAGCAGACATCCGGCTTGAAAATCGCGTTGATGCCTCCGGCAGGGTTTTGGGAGCAAAAGCGGTCCTATCCTTACCCATGTACTCCAAGTCATCCTCAGCGCCTGCAAAGCCTGGAGCAGACCCTCATAAAGGCCTTAACGATGTCTGATATTTTGATTGTTGACGATGAGCTTGGCGTTCGGGAGCTTTTGCTTGAGGTGCTTGAGGATGAAGGTCATAGCGTCACCCTCGCAAACAATGCGGCACAGGCCCGTCAGGCCCGGGCTGGCCAGGCCTACGACCTTGTCCTTTTGGACATATGGATGCCCGACACCGATGGGGTAACTTTACTTAAAGAATGGTCTGCGCAAGGGCTGCTCACTATGCCTGTCGTCATGATGTCCGGTCATGCCACGATTGATACGGCCGTTGAGGCCACTCGAATTGGAGCTTTTGATTTTCTCGAAAAGCCTATTGCATTGGCAAAGCTTTTAAAAACAGTTGAGACAGCCCTGGCCCGGGCGCAGGCCCAGAAAGCGTGGAAGCAGGCCCTTGAGAGCGCAAAGCCACAGGCGTCAGTCCAGCTTATTGATCCGGCCGAAGAGGAGGATGAAATTCGGCCCGACGACCGGGCCGAGCAGGCTCTTCTAGCCATCTCCCTCGATCAGCCTCTACGGGAGGCAAGGGATGCCTTTGAAAGGGTTTATCTTGAGTACCAGCTCTCTAAACAAGGGGGAAGCATGACCCGGCTTGCCGAGCAGTCGGGCCTTGAGCGCACGCACCTGTATCGAAAGCTCAAGCAGCTGGGCATGGATACGGTTCGCTCAAGTGCGCGTAAAACCCTTGCATGAGAATTCTTATTCTTGGGGCGGGGCGGGTTGGCGCAGGCCTTGCCGAATTACTGGTACAAGAACGCAACGACATTACGGTTGTTGATACCGACCCTGATTTACTTGCAACCCTGCAAGAGCGTTTTGATTTAAGAACAGTTCAAGGTTCGGCCACCAGCCTTTCCGTGCTTCAGTCAGCAGGCGTCGAAGACACAGACATCCTAATTGCCGTCACGGCACACGACGAGATTAATCTCGTTGCCTGTCAGATTGCGCATCGTTGTTTTAACGTGCCGCAACGTATTGCAAGGGTTCGATCCCCGCAGTGGACTCAAAACCCGGAGCTCTTATCGACCGATGGTTTTGCTGTTGACGTCGCCATTAGCCCTGAGGGCACCATTACCGACTATCTCACCCGGCTTATCGAGATACCCGAGGCCTTGCAGGTTCTTGATTTTGCCAATGGGCGTGTGGGCCTGCTTGCCGTTCGTGCTGATGCTAAAAGCCCTTTGGCTTATCGTCCTCTTAAAGAACTTCGTCAGCACCTACCTAATGTCGACTGTCGCGTGGTCGCGGTCTTTCGTGATGGAAAAGCCATTCTGCCTCGAGGTGACACGCGCATTGAGCCTGATGACGAGGTCTTCTTTGTTGCCGCCGCTGAACACATTCACTTGGTGACGCAAGAACTGCATCAGCTTGATGAGCCTGTCCGCAGGGTCATGATTGTTGGTGGGGGCAATATTGGTCAGCGCCTTGCTCAGGCCATTTCCCACAAAATCCTTCCTAAAATCATTGAAGGTAATCAGCGTCGATGTGAAATGCTTGCCCAAGAACTAAATGGCAAGGCACTTGTTCTGCACGGCGATGCCACCGATGAGACGCTTTTGGAAGAAGAAAATGTAGCCGGAATGGACCTGTTTCTGGCGCTTACCAATGACGATGAAAATAATATTATGTCGGCCCTGCTCGCCAAACGCCTCGGTGCTCGGCGAGTGGTGGCTTTAATTAATCGTAAGGCCTATGCGGAGCTTATGGAGGGGGGAGGTATCGACATTGCCCTTACTCCCTCGCATACCACCCTTGGTGCCTTATTAAAGTATGTTCGCAGGGGCGATGTATCGGTGGTTCACAGCCTGCGGCGGGGGGCGGCCGAGGCGCTTGAACTTGTTGCCCACGGTGACGCAAAGACATCAAAGGTTGTGGGCCGACGCATTGACGAGGTGAATCTACCAACAGGGGCTTCCATTGGGGCCATCGTTCGTGGCCATGGGCCCGATGCTAAAGTCATCATGGGCCATCACGATGTGCTGATTGAGCCCGATGACCATCTGATTGTCTTTGTCACCAACCGAAAGACCATACCGAAAATAGAAAAGCTCTTTCAGGTTGCAGCGGGCTTTTTCTAATGCAGACCGCTCGACCTAATTCGGCCCTGATCGTACTTCATATTCTTTCTGTTCTTGTTGGTCTTTTTGGGTTTGCCTTTCTTGTGCCGATAGGCTTTGCCATTGGCATGAATGACGGTGGCTTAGAGGCTTTTGTAAAGGCGGGGCTTTTAACCTCTGGCCTGGGCTTTTCGCTAGCCTACCTTACACGGTCTCCAAATAAAGACCTTAGGCCCCGCGATGGTTTCCTACTGGTGGCGCTTGTCTGGCTTGTACTTGCTTTTTTTGCAAGCCTGCCCCTTTATTTTTATTTCCCAGAACTACGGTTTAGCCAGGCCTTTTTTGAAGGAATCTCGGCACTAACAACCACTGGTGCAACCGTTCTGGTGGGCCTTGACACAATGCCGCCCTCGATTCTTATCTGGCGAAGCCTGCTTCAATGGTTTGGCGGGATGGGAATCATTATTCTTGCCGTTGCCATTCTGCCGCTCTTGGGCGTGGGTGGTATGCAGCTGTTTAAGGCAGAGTTTTCGGGCCCATCCAAGGATGCCAAGCTAACTCCCCGTATTACAGAGACGGCCAAGGCACTCTGGGGCATTTATTTGTTTCTCTCAGTGTGTTGCTTTGCGGGCTACTGGCTAGCGGGTATGTCCTGGTTTGATGCGCTTATTCACACGGGTACCACTGTAAGTATTGGTGGACTGTCGAGCCATGATGCAAGCCTTGGCTATTTCAATGATCCGGTTATTGAGACAGTGGCCATCACCTTTATGCTTCTTTCGGGTATCAATTTCGTCATGCACTTTTCAGCCTTAAGAAACCGGTCGGTTCGGCCTTACTTGGGCTGTCCTGAGGCCAGGTTTTTTCTCTTTTCAGTTGCCTTCGGCGTTATTGTGGTCTGGCTTACTTTGTGGGGCCATGGTGTCTACGAAACGGCCATTGAAGCCTTCCGTATGGCCGCATTCAACGTGGTTGCCATTGCCACTACAACGGGCTATGCGACAGCCGACTATGGCAGCTGGCCGGCCTATGCACCCTGGCTCATGATTTTTTTATGTGCCTTTTCGACAAGCTCGGGCTCAACAGGCGGCGGTATAAAAATGATACGGCTCGTGATTATGGCCAAGCTTGCCCAGCGCGAACTGCTACGAATTATTCATCCCCGATCCGTTCAACTCGTTCAATTGGGGTCCTCATCGGTCTCGCAGTCGGTGGTCTTTGCGGTCTTGGCCTATATGTTGACCTATGGCGCAACGGTGATGGTGGCGACCTTCTTGTTACTGCTCTCGGGAATGAACGACATTACGGCAATAAGTGCTGTTTTGGCCTGCATCAATAACCTGGGCCCCGGTTTAAACGAGGTTGGACCCGCAGGCAATTATGCGGGCCTCACGAACTTTCAGCTATGGGTTTTAACCATCACGATGCTTATGGGCCGGTTGGAACTTCTTACAGTGATTGTTCTTCTTGTACCGGCCTTCTGGCGAAGCTAGTCGTAGTCGTAAAAGCCTTTTTTTGTTTTTCGCCCAAGCCGACCGGCATCGACCATTTCTTTTAAAAGGGGTGCGGGCCTGTACTTCGGGTCCTCAAAGTGATCCGACAAAACATTCATGACCGCAAGCAGCACATCAAGCCCAACGAGGTCCGCGAGGGCCAAAGGTCCAATGGGATGATTGCACCCAAACTTCATGCCATCGTCAATTTCTTGGGCGCTGGCCAGGCCCTCGGCATAGACAAATATGGCTTCATTAATCATTGGGCAGAGGATACGGTTGACTACAAAGCCAGCGCTGTTTTTGACACGAATGGGTGATTTTCCAAGAAACTCGGCGATTGCCAAAACACGATGGGTGGTTGCTGCATCGGTCTGCAAGCCCTCAATCACTTCAACCAGCGGCATCATAGGTACTGGGTTAAAAAAGTGCATTCCAATAAACTGACCTGGCCTTGCCATTTGTCGCGCGAGGCGCGTGATGGAAATGGACGAGGTATTGGTGGCCACGATGGCATTTTCACTGGCGATCGCAGAAAGACCCTGAAGAATTTTTACCTTTATGGGCTCGTTCTCGGTTGCGGCTTCAATGAACAACTCAGATGAACTCAGTGCGCTTACGTCGGTGCGAATAGTGATGCAGGAAAGCACATGGTCTTTCTGTTCAGAGCTAAGCATTTCTTTTTTTATAAGCCGGTCAAGCGACCCGGAGATGGTCTTGACCGCACGGTCAAGCGCTTGGGCATCAAGGTCTTGAAGGGTTACCTGCACTCCCTTGGTTGCAAAGGCCTGGGCAATACCGCTGCCCATGGTTCCTGCTCCAATAATTCCGACGTTTTTAATGGTCATGGCATCCTCCCAATTTTTATAGTTAAAGGGTTACTTACTGAAAGCTGTAAAGGGCAAGGGTGCAGCGCAGGTTAGGCCATCGTCTGACTTCAAAAATTGCCCCGTCTTGACCCTCGGCCAGGTAGGCATGTTGCTCTACGGAAAACCCCAGTCTTGCAAGCAGCCGCTCAAAGTCTTGTGTGGTGGCGAAATGGTGGTTGGGCGTGTCATACCACTGATAGGGAAGCCGCTTGTTTACTGGCATGAGCCCCTTTGCAAGTGAAACGATATGCGACCAATGCCCAAAGTTCGGAATACTCACGATGCAACGCTTGCCAAGCTGACGCATTTCTTTCAGAACCAGCTCAGTTTCGTGGGTTGCCTGAAGCGCCTGCGAGAGAACTACGACGTCAAATTGGTTCATCGAGAAGAGGCTTAGTCCACCGTCAATGTTAGTCTGAATAACATTGACGCCTTTTGCTAGGCAGGCCATGACATTGTTATGGTCGATTTCGCCGCCATAACCGCAGCAGGCTTTGTTCTTCTGCAGCCATGCCAAGAGCTCGCCTTCCCCGCATCCAAGGTCAAGTACCTTGGAGCCTTCAGGAATCCACTGGGCAATCACCTGAAGATCAGGCCGCAACACGGTGTCGAGCCGTATGTCTTCGACTGGCCTTCTTAGGCTGCTATCGGATCGCATGGGCAACTCGTTGGAAATAGTGACGGACGAGCTCGTGGTACTTTGGGTCGTCCATTAAGAAGGCATCGTGGCCGTGGGGGGCGTCAATCTCGGCGTAGACCACCCTGCGATTATTCTGCATAAGCGCCGTGACAATTTCGTGCGATCGCTCTGGAGGAAAGCGCCAGTCGGTGCTGAAAGAGACCACCAAGAACTCCGATTCAACGCGGGCAAAGGCATGGGCAAGATTACCCTGCGTCTTCAGTGAGGGGTCAAAGTAGTCAAGTGCCTTTGTTATGAGCAGGTAG
Organism: Burkholderiales bacterium; assembly: GCA_030834045.1. GTDB lineage: Bacteria > Pseudomonadota > Gammaproteobacteria > Burkholderiales > Burkholderiaceae_A > Hahnella. The sequence continues at coordinate 6,086 of JAURFZ010000036.1, read as the reverse complement.
CTGTTCGCATCAAAGTAGCTTGAAAACTTTTCGCCTTGGTAGCGCAGGTAGGACTCAATCTCGAAATCCACCCCAAAGTCATAACTGTAGTCTTCGCGCTTTCGAAGGCTCCGGCCAAACTTCTGGGCCATGTCATCGTCAGACAGATACGTAATGTGACCAATCATGCGCGCAACCGCAAGACCTCGCTTGGGAATCTTGTTTTCTTTATAGAAGTGGCCGTCGCAAAAATCAGGGTCGGTGATAATGGCGCGTCGTGCCACCTCGTTAAAGGCAATGTTCTGGGCAGAAAGCCGTGGCGTGGACGCGATCACAACCGCGTGTGCAAGACGCTTGGGGTAGGAGATGGCCCACTGCATGGCCTGCATACCACCCAGGCTTCCTCCCATTACCGCGGCAAAACGTTTAATACCGAGAGCGTCGGCGAGCTGCGCCTGGGCGTGCACCCAGTCTTCTACGGTAACCACGGGAAAGTCGCCACCGTAAGGCTCACCCGTTAAAGGATTAAGGCTGGTTGGGCCGGTTGACCCGAAGCACGACCCTAAATTATTAACGCCAATAACGAAGAAAACGTTGGTGTCCACGGGCTTACCGGGGCCGACCATGTTGTCCCACCAGCCTATGTCGGCGGGGGTGTCGGTGCGTTGCCCGGCAACATGGTGCGAGGCATTCAACGCATGGCAGATTAATACCGCGTTTGACTTCTCTGCATTAAGGCTTCCATAGGTTTCGAAGGCCAGCTGAAACCCGGCAAGCGCTTTACCTGAGACCAAGTTAAAGCTGTGGTCAAACGTAATGACCTGCTCTTGAACGAGCCCTATGCCGGCCTCATGGCCGGCTGCGTTTGAATGGATGGCTTTAGTTGTCATGCCCTTTGGCGGAGCGCTGAAACATTTGTTTTCAATTGGACCTTAGTGGCGTAAGCAGACTGCAGGTGGTTCATTGATTACTTAAGGAGTTTGTCATGTCAGAGTCTGCAATTGCCCAGTTACTTTCAGCTCACCATTCTAGCCGCGACAAAGAAAAAGCTCGCAACCATCGGCCTTGCTCCAAATACATTGGTACCAGCCTCTCACCCGGCAGTCGCCGCTCGATTCGGCCGGGGGCCAGTACATGCATTCACATTGAGGTGCATGAGCCGTCTCCCGATAGCCGATGGTCTGCCATTACGCCGCGGCAGTTTGAGGTTCTTGCATGCCTGGTAGAAGGCAGGCCAACCAAAACCATCTGCAAGATGCTCGACATGTCCCCAGGCACAGCCAAGATTCATATTAGCGCTCTTTTGCGTGCACTCAAGGCAAGGAACCGCGCGGAGGCCGTGATCGCAGCTTTAAAACTCGGCTGGATTCGCCCTGTCTATACCTCGCATTAATCGGGTCGTAGGGCCTTCGCATTCATTGCGCTTAGGCCCGATTTCACCAAGGCGGGATCGGGCAGCTTTAAAAGCCGCCCGACGCCTCGAGAAAGGCTGGCAACCGAGCTGCCGCGCACAACCCGTTTGACCTTAAGAATTTCAGTTGCATGCATAGAAAACTCTCGCAGACCGAGCCCAAGTAGCAGCCGGGTAAGGTCTGTGTCCCCAGCCATTTCACCGCATAACGAGACAGGTAGGTTTGCTCGATTGCAGCTTCGGATGGTCTGATCAATAAGCCTCAAGACGGCTGGATGTAGCGGGTTGTATAGGTGAGCCACGCTTCGGTCTGTTCGGTCGATGGCAAGTGTGTATTGAATGAGGTCGTTGGTGCCAATGGAGGCGAAGTCGATGTGCGCAACAAGACCGTCGATGGCAATGGCGGCTGATGGCACTTCAATCATGGCGCCAACGCTTGTCTTTGGATTAAAGGCCAGCCCTTTTGCTCGCAGGCTCGTCATGGCCTGTTGAACCATTTCTCGGGCCGAGATCATCTCCGAGGGCCCGCTTACCATGGGAATAAGGATTTTTACTTGGCCAAAGGCCGAGGCCCTCAGCATGGCCCTTAGCTGAGACAAAAAGAGATCGGGTGACTGAAGGCTGTAACGGATGGCACGCGAGGCAAGTGCGGGGTTGGCGGGCTTGTCGTGCCCGAAGGAGAGCGCGCTGACCTCTTTGTCTGCGCCCGCGTCCAGCGTGCGAATGGTAACCGGCCGGCCTGCCATGGTCTTCACCACCGCGCTGTAGGCCTGAAACTGCTCCTCCTCACTGGGGATCGAGCTGCGGTTCATGAAGAGAAACTCACTGCGAAAGAGTCCTATGCCGTCGCAGCCCCGATCAAGCGCAATCTGCACGTCGTTAGGAAGGTCGATATTGGCCATAAGCAGAACCGAGACACCATCGAGCGAGCAGCTTGCGAGCTGCTTAAAATCGTCAAGTGCCTTCAGATCATCAGCATAAACGGCCTGCTGGCCTCTGTAGACAGACTGGTCGTCGGCGTTAAGTGCGCCTAAAACCGCGCCCTCCTTCGACTTAATAACAATGATGTCGTTCTGGGCGATTTGATTTAGAAGCCCCGAGACCCCGACGACCGCCGGTAGTCCCAGACTGCGGGCAAGAATAGCCGTATGAGAGGTTGCACTGCCCGTCTCAGTAACGAAGCCAAGAAAACGATGGCGACGCAGAATAAGCATATCGGCGGGCGAGATGTCTTTGGCTATAAGAATCCATCCCCCGTCGTCTTCATGGTTGTTTTTACGAACGACCTCTTCAAGGCCAACCTCTCCCTGCATCGCCCGAAGGATTCGGTCGACGATCTGTTGAACATCGGCCTTGCGCTCACGCAGGTAGGGGTCTTCAATTTCGTCAAACTGGGCCGAGACGGCTTCAAGCTGCTGCAGCAGACCCCACTCGGCATTGCAGCGGTCGTGCTGTATGCGTTGCTCGGTGGCAGCTACCAATAAAGGGTCTCGCAGAATAATGGCCTGCAGCTCGAGTAAGGCTGAGACCTCTGCAGAGGCTTCTTGACCCATGGTCTCCTTAAGACCAGACAGCTCTTTGTTGACAATGCTAACGGCCTCGCGAAAACGCTTAAGCTCGGGCTCAACCTGGTCGGGCTCGAGCCGCCGGCGCGGGAGATCGAGACGGGCAGAGGCAAGAACCCATGCTTTGCCCATGGCTAGCCCATCGCCAATGCCCACCCCCGAGAGTGTCCAGGCCATGATTAGTCTTCTTCCCCGAACTTGTTGTGGAATAAATCCATCAGGCTTTGCATGGCCGCGTCTTCTTGTTCCCCTGATGTTTCTATGGTGACCTCTGACCCAAGACCTGCAGCAAGCATGGTTACACCGAGGACACTTTTTGCATTGATGCGCCTGGTGTTGCGTTCGAGCCAGACTTCGCAGGCGAAGGAGGAGGCGAGCTGCGAGAGCTTTGAAGAAGCCCGAAGGTGCAGCCCGAGCTTATTGGTGATGATGACAGTCTGTCGTGGCATGCGGGCAATGGCCGTTGAGAGAAGAAGGCTTAGCGGTTGGTTTGGAAGGGGGAAATGGTTTGAAGGTACTGTCCAGTATCTTCGCCAAGCTTGGCGATAAGCTCGCAGTGACTAAGCGAGCGGTAGGTAATGGCTCGTAGCAGGACAGGTAGGTTCACTCCCGCTACTGCGTGGGCGATGTCGGGATGGCTTTTCATGAAGGCGACTACCCCGTTATAGGGTGTTGCACCAACCATGTCAGTTAGAAAAAAAACCGCTCTCGGTTCGTTGAGTTCGTGCCATCGCAAGGCAATGGCTTGGCTAACCTGCTCGGGCTCTTGGCTTGAGAGCACATCGATCACCTCGACATCCGAGAGTGAGCGGCCAAAGCCATGGCAGGCAACTGCATGAAGGGCCGAGGCAAGCGGTGCGTGACAGACCAGGAAAAGGCAACAGCCACTCATGCTTCAAAGGATCTTTCAATTGCAGAAATAAATAAGTCCCCCACATCGGCAGGCGTCTGGGCTGAAATTTCCTGAAACCCTGTTGGGCTCGTAACATTAATTTCGGTAAGCCGGTTGCCAATAATATCGAGGCCCACGAGAAAAAGTCCGCGGCTTGCAAGCACAGGGCCAAGGGCCAGGGCGATGGTTAGATCATCTTTACTTAAGGCCTGGGCAACTCCTTTGCCGCCTGCCGCGAGGTTGCCCCGTGAGGCACCTTCCGGAGGAATGCGCGCAAGGCTGTAAGGAACAGGCGTACCGTTGATTAGAAGGACACGCTTATCGCCCTTCGAGATTTCTGGCAGGTACATCTGCGCCATGATGGCTCGCGCTTCGTTCTGTGTGAGCATCTCCAGAATAACGGGCAGGTTTGGGTCCGCCGAGGAGGTGACAAAAACCCCCGCCCCACCCATCGCATCAAGTGGCTTGTAGACAACCTTCTCATAGGACCCTGCAAAGTCTCTTAGCAACTTGATGTTGCTTGAGACAAGTCCCGGCGCAGCGTAGGTCGCAAACTCTAAAACAGCCATTTTCTCGCCATGGTCGCGCAGTGCGGCAGGACGGTTTATCACCGGCAGACCCGCCTGCTCGAGTGCTGTGAGCATCTGAGTGGCCGCAAAGTAGGCTTCATTAAAAGGTGGGTCTTTGCGCATGATGGCCAAATCGAAGTCCTTATGGCCAAGTTGCTCGGCGGTACCGGCCTGCGCCCAAGAAAGCTCAGGAATTGCCTTTTGTTCGGGTGCAGAGCTTGTCGGGCTTTGAGCAATTGGCTCAAGGCATTGCGCCACGATGCGCGGTGTGACCTCCGTCGTGTTGTAGCGAAGGCTTATCGCCTCGGGCTGACAGTACCAGCAGTGATGACCACGACGCCAGGCGGCTCGAATCATCGCAATGGTGGAGTCTTTCGCGGGTTTAAGGCTCGTTAAGGGGTCGCCTAGAAACAAGAGCCGCATAAGGGGGGTTTGGTGAGGCCTGAGCTAGGGCTAGGGGATTACCACCGAGAGACTCGGTGAGAGCACTTGAGAGGCTGGGTGCGTTGCCTTAAGCTCCCTTGAGGCCGCCAAAAGGGCGAGCCGCGAGACAACGCCGTAAAGGTAAAGCCGGTTGGGTGTGGCATCGGGCTCGGCGCCTACCACGGGCTGCTGACAGCCTTCTTCAAAGGGAAGGGGAACAAACCGCGCCCCAGGCGCATTAAGGTTCTCGTCGGGGCCTCGTTCAACGTGCACTCGGTAGAAGCCCCCCACGACAAAACGGTCCACCATGTAGACCACCGGCTCGGCGACCGCGGCGCCCTCGGGCTGATCGACCGTTTCAAAAGAATGCACGCCCTCTTGAACAATGACATCGGAGAAGACAAGCCCCTCTTTGCCCACTGCCATTTTGTTGCGCTGTTTACGGTTGAGTTGAAGAACATCGGAGGGGTCTTTGACGGTCATGATGCCCATGCCGTAGGTTCCCGCATCGGCCTTAACAATGACAAAGGGCTCTTGTTTTATGCCGTGCTCTTTGTACTTGAGCTTTGTTTTGGATAAGACATCAGAGACCGCATCGGCAAGGGCCTGCTCCCCAAGCCGAGTCTGAAAATCAAGGCCACGGCATTGGCTAAAGATGGGGTTAATGAGCCAGGGGTCGATTTGAAGGCGTTCTGCAAACTCGTCAGCCACGATATTGTAGGCGGAAAAATGCTCGGACTTACGACGCGAGGCCCACCCGGCATGCAAAGGAGGAAAGAGTTTTTGTCCCACAAGCCCCTGAAGAATTGGGGGCACGCCGGCAGACAGGTCGTTGTTGAGCAGAACCAGGCAGGGCTCAAAGTTATGGAGTCCAAGACGGTTGTTCTGGCGAACCAAGGGCTCAACAAGTAAGCTAAATGGTTCGCCTAGATTTGTCTGGCCAGTCAACTCGGTGGGCTCTGTGATCTCCGGGTTCAGGCTACCAATACGAACCTCAAGGCCTGCCTGTTGAAGAAGGCCACGTAGCCTTGCGACATTGGCGAGGTAAAAAGTGTTGCGGGTGTGGTTTTCGGGAATAAGAAGGACCCGTGCAATGTCGGGGCAATGGGTTTCAACACTGACCATAAGGGCCTGAACGGCAACCGGAAGTGCAGACTCACTGAGGTTGTTGAACCCACCAGGAAAGAGGTTGGTATCCACCGGGGCGAGTTTGAAGCAGGCATTGCGTAGGTCAACTGACCCGTAAA
>JAURFZ010000035.1 GCA_030834045.1 Burkholderiales bacterium | reverse complement strand
AAAGGCCGGCATTCGTGGAATGCGCCATCCCGTGATGGTTCAGACTCCCACCGGGGCTCAGCCTTCGGTGGCCGATGTCGAGATGACGGTGGGCCTGCCGGCAGAGGCCAAGGGTACGCACATGTCACGATTCATCGAGGTCTTTCAAGACCACGAGACCCCACTGGGCTTTGAGAGTGTGAAGGCCCTCATGGCGAAGATGCTGACTCGGCTTGAGGCGGTGGAAGGTGAACTGATTGTTCGCCTGCCCTACTTCACGCGTAAGCAGGCCCCTGTCTCGGGGGTAAGTTCCTTAATGGACTATGAGATGACCTGGACGGTTCGTCAGTTTGAGCAGTCCGAGGTTCTATTGAAGATGGTTGTGCCAGTGACAAGCCTTTGCCCCTGCTCCAAAAATATCTCCGACTATGGCGCCCACAATCAGCGCTCCCATGTCACCATCACTGCCCGGCTGAATTCCGAACTGAGCCCAGAGGCCCTTATTCGCGTGGCCGAACAGGCTGCATCCTGCGAGCTCTGGGGGTTGCTCAAGCGGCCTGATGAGAAGTACGTTACCGAGCGCGCCTACGACAACCCGAAGTTTGTCGAGGACCTCGTACGCGATATTGCTCTCGGACTTCAACGGCTGGCCTGCGTTGACGGTTTCAGCGTTGAGTCTGAGAACTTCGAGTCCATCCATAACCATTCGGCCTACGCAAAGATCGTCCATAACTTTGCCGACTAAGCCCCATGTTGTTGTTATTGGCTCGGGCATCGCGGGCCTTTCGACCGCCTGGCATCTAAGGCACGAGGCTCGCCTCACTATTCTTGAGGCAGCCCCTCGGCTTGGTGGGCACACCCACACCCGTTCAATCCCCCTCAACGGCGTTACCGGGCCAGTGGACACTGGTTTTATTGTCTTCAATCATCAGACCTACCCGCTATTTACGCCCTGGCTTGCCGAGCTTGGCGTTGAAACATCCGCCTCGGACATGTCGTTTTCGGTCTCTGTGGATGAAGGGGCCTTTGAATGGTCTGGAAGCAACCTACGTTCGGTCTTCGCGCAGCCCAGCAATGCCCTTCGGCCTGGTTTTTGGGCCATGCTGCGCGAGATCTTAAAGTTCAACCAAAAGGCACCCGAAGACGCTGCCGCGATGGCGGCCGGCCAAAGGACCAGCATCTGTCTGGGCGATTACCTGGATACCCAAGGCTACAGTGAGCTCTTCCAAAGAGCCTACCTTTTACCGATGGCGGGGGCCATTTGGTCCTGCCCCACCGAGACCATGCGCGGCTATCCCCTGACAAGCTTTGTTCGGTTCTGCAGCAACCACGGGCTGCTACAGGTACAGAACCGGCCGCCTTGGTACACCCTAAGCCAAGGCAGTAAAAGCTATATCGATGCCATGCTTGGTCGCATGCAAGTAGAGAAAGTCCTGCCAGAGGTTCGGCTTGGCCATCGGGTGGAGTCCATTGCGAGAGGGCCAGATTTAAAAGAGACTGGCAACAACGGCCTCCACCACGGCCTTGAAATTGGGGGCCACGACCAGCAGACCCACGCCCCTTTTCAGCTCCATGCCGATGCCGTGGTGCTGGCATGCCACTCCAACCAGGCCGCCCAAATTCTTGGGGGCACACAGCACCCCGCTCTGCCCATGCTGCATGCCATCGATTTCCAGCCCAACACGGCCTACCTTCACCTTGACGCCTCGCTCATGCCACGCCGTCGGACCGCATGGGCCTCATGGAATTACTTAAACCAGTCAACCCAAGAGGCTTCATCCGCGGTAAGCGTGACCTACTGGATGAACCGGCTTCAGCCGCTTGCGTTTTCTGAAGACGTCTTCGTAAGCCTTAACCCGCATCGCCCTCCGGACCCAAAGAAAACACTTGAGGAGGTGCGTTACGAGCATCCCATCTTCAGCGAGGCTGCCGTCAAAGCGCAGGCCGATTTGCAGGGTATGCAGGGCAGCCAGGGGGTCTGGTTTGCTGGAGCATGGACGGGCTTTGGCTTTCATGAAGATGGTTTTCGGGCTGGCAAACAGGCGGCCAACTCTTTACGCAGCCGTGTCTGTGCAGCGCCAGAGTCTCTCGCCAAGGCAGCATGAACGAGTCCGTCCCCCGTATCGTCTGGGGGCGTGTCGGCCACACCCGGTTTCGGCCCGTCGTTCATCGCTTTAAATCGCGAGCCTTCTACCTACAACTTCCCCTTCGGTCGATGGAGCAGCAAGCCCGGCGGGGTGAGCCCAGTGCCAAGGGCGCAGGCCGCCTCTGGGCAGTGGATAGTTCGGCGCTCCTGTCGGTCTGGTCAAAGGACCATGGCGATGGAAGGCCACTGCTGCAGTGGGCAGAAAACCAACTTCAGGTTGCAGGCATTCATGACGCGGCGGGTGAGATATGGCTCACCACCTTTCCGCGTGTTCTTGGTTATGCCTTTAAGCCGGTGAGCTTTTGGTTCTGCGAGCGCCACAATGGCAGCCTAGCGGCCGTTATTGTGGAGGTTAACAACACCTTTCAGGGCCGCCATGTTTACGTTCTTAAGCCAGGCCGGGACTATTCGAACGGTCAGACCCTGCATGCCGTCAAGGCTTTCTATGTTTCGCCATTTTTTGAGATTAAAGGCCGCTATGCCTTTCGCTTTTTCCGCAGCCTAAACCCAGGCGGCCAAGACCTCGCGCGTATCGACTACAGCAGCGAAACCCAAGCCGATGGTGGCTCGGCCGCGATATCGTCGGGTGAGCTTGACCTCACCACCTACCTAAGCGGGCGGTCACGCCCACTGAACGGCTTCACTGCCCTTCTTGCCTGGTTAAGTTTTCCAGCCTTCAGTCTAAAAGTGATTGTTCAGATTCACTGGCATGCCCTGCAGCTCTGGCTTAAGGGTTGTCGCCTTGTTCCACGCACCTAAAGAAAACTAAAAAGGCCAGCCTATGCCTCCCTCCTCTGCAACTCAACCTGTTCTCATTAGCCCGGAAACCGAGGTGCTTCACGCCTCGGACTCAACAAGCCCACTTTCCCCAAAAACCACACGAGGCCTAAGTGGCCTTCGCAGTCGGCTGGTCCTGTCCGTGCTCAACCGGCTTCGAATAGGCCGGTTGCAGCTTGAACTTCCCGATGGCAGCAGCCAGCTTATTTTGGGAAAAGACGATGCCCAAAGCCAGCGCGCCGACCTTAAGATCCACCGTTGGCGAGCCCTTAGCGATGCTGGCTTTCGGGGCGACATTGGCTTTGGAGAGGGCTACATGCGCGGCGACTGGTCAAGCTCGGACCTGCCCGCGCTCTTAAGCCTGCTTGTAGCCAATCGCAAGGTGATTGAGCCTGCGCTTTATGGCAGCCCTATAAGGCTTCTCTGGGATCGACTGCAGCATCAGCTTCGCTCAAACTCCAGGCGACAGTCGCGACGCAACATTGAGTTTCACTACGACCTGGGCAATGACTTCTACAAACGATGGCTTGACCCAAGCATGACCTACTCAAGCGCCCTCTTCGACCGCACGGGTCAGTGGGGCGCCTCGGTGGATCTCAAGGCCGGCCAGTTGCGCAAGCTCGACAGGGTTATTGACTGCCTAAGCGAGGCCTCAACAATGACTGGGCCCGAACCCAAGGTTCTTGAAATTGGCTGTGGCTGGGGAGGGTTTGCCGAGCGGTTGTTGCAGAAAAGGGCCGCTCACTACACGGGGCTCACGCTCTCGCCCGCGCAAAAAGCCTGGGCCGAAGACCGTATGCGCCAAAACGGGTTTGATTCGAAGGGCAAGGCTTGGCAGTTTCTCCTTCAAGACTACCGCGACGCCCAGGACGAGTTTGATGCGATTGTCTCCATTGAAATGATCGAAGCCGTTGGGCAGTCCTACTGGCCCACCTATTTTCAGACCCTGCACGACCGACTTCGCCCGGGAGGACGTGCCGTTATTCAGGCCATCGTAATTAAAGATTCGCTCTTTGCACGTTATGCCCGCTCACCCGACTTTATTCAGAAATACATCTTTCCTGGTGGCATGCTGCTTACGCCTTCGGTCATTCAAACCCAGGCCGAACGCGTGGGCCTCAAATCTGGAGAGCCCTTTGGCTTTGGGCTTGACTATGCACGAACGCTGCGTGAATGGCTCGAAAGGTTCAACAAGGAAGAGCCCGCCATTCGAGGCCTGGGGTTTGATGATCGCTTCTTCGCAATGTGGCGGTTTTATTTGGCCTATTGCGAGGCTGGCTTTGTGGCCGGTGATATCGATGTGGTTCAGGTCTGCCTGGATAAGCCTCGCCTGTGAGCACCACGACAGCCAGGCCCATTCAGGCACAGCTGGCCTCCAAACGAGCTGCGGGCTGCCTTCTGTCTTTCGCGGCCCTGCTGGGCCAGTCACAGGCACAGGAGGCCCACGCCCAGAGCGGCGTTGGAGCCTCGCAAAAGGCCTTCTCCCAAGAAGCAGGCCTCGTTCGAACCTCAAGTGCTCCTTCAGGCCTTGCTGCGCCCGGCCCCTTGATCAACCTAGTCGGCCAGCAGACCAGGCTCTTGGGTGAGGGTAGGCTGCGTTTCCTTGGGCTTACGGTCTATGAGGCGCGACTCTGGTCAGTACCAACCGCCGAGCTAGGCCGGCTCTTTGAACTGCCCCTGGCCTTAGAGCTCACCTATCGAACAGGCCTTCAAGGCAGCACCATTACGAGCACCAGTCGTGATGAGATTGAAAGGCTTGGCCTGTCGATGAAGCCCGGGCAGCTTGAGTCCTGGGAGAGCCAGATGCGCACGATCTTCCCCAATGTCGTCTCAGGCGATCGCATTCTTGGCATCCATCTACCTGGTCGCGGTGCCTTGTTTTTTTTAAACGACCAGCCCCTTGGACAGGTTAACGACCCAGCTTTCTCAGAGGCTTTCTTCAACATCTGGCTCCACCCCGAGACGCGCGTTGCTAGCCTTCGAAAAAAACTGCTCTCTGGGCTTCAACCATAGCCCGCGCCGGCCGCGCAGCCACTTCTGTGCCACGGGGTTTTAAGCTTCAGCTTGATGCGGTACTCTACGGCCTGCCGGGATTTGTTCTGGCCTTTGCCGCGCTGCCGCTCTACCTGCTCACCCCCTCCCTTTACTCGAACAGCTTTGGGCTGCCCTTGGCTGCGGTGGGGCTCGTGCTTATGGCCTGTCGGCTTACAGATGCCATTACCGATCCCTTGGTCGGTAGGCTTCTTGACCAGACCCAGGGAGCCCGGTTTCAGCGCTGGATGATTCCAAGTCTGGCTCTGCTGATGCTGGGGTTTGCTGGCCTCATGAACCCGCCCAAGGTCTTGCTTACCAGCGACATGCAGCCTGCCCTGCTCGGCTGGCTGGCAGTAACGGTTGTTATCGTCTCCCTTGCCAATAGCGCAGCCCAGCTTGCCCACCAGAGCTGGGCGATCTCCAGAGGAAAGAGTCTGCGACAACAGGCCCGACTTATTGGTTGGCGCGAGGGCCTCACACTGCTTGGCGTGATGGTGGCCTCTGTGCTGGCCGCGCAGGCCTTGGTGCTGCCCATGACCATTGGAGTCATTGGAGTTGGTCTTATGGCCTTGCTTGTGCTCACCAGGCTTCGGCCCGGACATAGCCTTGCCGTAAGCGAACCGGCCAGACCCCCGGCCTCGACATTCAGAAATTGGCTCGGTCAACTCGTTTCAGGCTATCGACAGGTTTTTCATCGCCGCTACAAACAGCTTCTACTTACCCTTGGCATCAATGCCCTTGCTAACGCCATACCCGCAAGCCTTTTTCTTTTCTACGTGCGCGATGTGCTTAAGCTCACCGACCTGATGGCCGGGCTTTTGCTACTGGCCTATTTCAGCACTGCTGCCCTTTCTATTCCCGCCTGGGGCTGGCTCATGGGACGCTTCGGACCCAGGCAGTGCTGGCGCCTGGCCATGTTGGGGTCCATTCTTGCTTTTTTCTGGGCCACGTTCCTGGGTTCGGGCGATGCCCTTGGCTTTGGCATCATTTGTCTTGTGACCGGCCTTGCTCTTGGGGCCGAGCTTATTGCGCCGTCGCTCTTCATTGGCCGAATTATCGAAGAGGCCGGACATCGTGAGGCCCTTGAGGGGCAGTATTTTGGGCTCTGGAACCTGCTTGCTAAATCCGCCCTAGCGGCGGCTGCAGGCCTGGTGCTGCCGGCCCTTGCCCTGACCGGCTATGACCCTTCTCCAAATATGGCTCAGGGCTCCGCGCTTGCAAAAGAATTAACTGCGGGCCTCACACTGTCGAGTCTTGCCCTTTTCTATGCGGGCCTTCCCTGCCTGCTCAAACTCATTGCCCTTGGTCTCATTCCCGCTTTCAATAAGGAGTCTTCCGATGCTCTCTCCCCGCCACCTGCCCACCACCCTGCCCCTTAAACTGCCCCGACTTGCCGCAGGCTTGCGTCGCTTTATTTTTCTGGGCCTCATGGGCCTAACCGTCAGTCTTGGGCTCTCGGGCTGCGCGAGCCCGAAACTTGAAGACTATGCGGCAGAAAAGCCCGTGCTCGACCTTGAACAATACTTTGCGGGCCAGACGAAGGGCTGGGGCATTGTGCAAGATCGCTTTGGCCGTATTACCCGCCGCTTCATCGTGGAAATTGAGGGCCGCTTTGAAGGGGACCGTGGTGAGCTTGATGAGCGCTTCGTCTGGTCTGACGGTGAGAAGCAACGGCGTGTCTGGCGGCTAAAGAAAGTAGGGCCCGCCCAGTGGATTGGGGAGGCAGACGATGTCGTTGGCCAGGCACAGGGTAGGCTCTCGGGCAATGCGCTTCAGTGGGGCTACACCTTGGCTGTGCCCATTGATGGTCGAACCATTGAGATGCAGTTTGACGACTGGATGGTGCTGGTGGACAACGAGGTGCTTATGAACCGAGCCGTCTTTAGCAAGTTCGGTATCCGTCTGGGAGAGGTCACACTCTCCTTTCGTCGTCAAAGCACGCCTTGAACCCTTTGACTTCTCCAGCCTTTAAGGCGAAGGCCTCGGTGCCCAGCCTTCTCGAGCCCTTTCGTCCACTTAACGATCCCATTAAAGACTGGGCCAATCGAACCGTCTGGCTGGTGGGTGGCTCCGAAGGCATTGGACTTGCCTTGGGTCAGGAGCTCTTAGCCAGGGGCGCGCGACTTGTTGTCTCAGCCCGGCGGGCCGACCGTCTAAGTGAGGCCTTTCCGCAGGCAGAGGTCTGCAAACTGGCCTGCGACATTGCGCAGCCTGAGAGCCTTGGCTCGGCCTGCGCGTACCTTGATCGCGCAGGCCTTGTTCCCGATGTTGTCTTTTGGGTCGCGGGTGTCTACTCGCCCATGCAGTCCTGGAACTTCGACCCGAATGAGGCCGAGAAAACGCTGCGTATTAATCTTTTGTCCTGCTACTATGGGTTGCATCAGGTTCTCAAGCTCTGGCAGGACAACCCAAGCCCTTCGCGACAGCCCCACTGGGTCTGGGTGTCTAGCGTTGCGGGATATCGCGGACTTCCTCTGGCCATGGCCTACGGTGCAGGAAAAGCAGCACTCAATCAGCTTGCGGAAATTAACTACCTGGAGCTTCGCCCACGAGGCATTGGAGTAAGCCTAGTGCTTCCAGGCTTTGTAAAAACCCGGCTGACGGCCCAGAATGACTTCGCAATGCCCGCCCTGTTAAGCCCGGAGGATGCGGCTCGCTACACGCTCAAAGGCCTTGCAAAGGGTGATTTTGAAATCCACTATCCTCGTCGTTTCACCCTCATTCTCAAATTGTTGCGTTGCCTACCCTATGGCCTTTACTTTCGGCTTGTGGGGCGGTTACGCCAAGGGTAGCCACCGTGACGACCATTGACAACAACGGCTGGAAGGCGGAATTCATACGCCGGGCTCTAACGCTTACACCCGAGACGGTGGACCACTTTATGGGCCTCTACGCAACGGACTGCGACTTCTCGGACCCCTTTCATAGCCTTAAAGGACGCAAGGCTATTGCTCAGGCCTACCGGAGCATGTTTCTTAATCTTCACGCGCCTTGCTTTACCGACCTGGTCATCGCCGAGGTGACCTCGTTGCCCCCAGAGGGTGAGACCAGGCCGGACGGGGAGCCGCTTGAACTGGCGGCGCGCTGGGTGTTTCGATTTGCTGTGGGGCCGGGCAAGCCCATGCGAGCCATTGCGGGAACCAGTTGGCTTCTTGTGGACAGCAGGACAGGCCTAATAACCCGTCACGAAGACCACTGGGACGCCGCCTCGCTTTTTGAATCGTTTGGCGCCTTGTCATGGGGTGTTCGCTACCTTCGTCAAAGGGTTGCTCGCGCCGCACTTGTCACCAACATGACTTGAAAGATGCATAAAATAAAGAGTTATGAAGTCAATCTCCGCCCACCACATGCTTTATCCCGAACTCTTTCGTGCCTTTGAGCGCGTGCGCTGGGATTTAGAAAATGACATTCACTGGTCGCAGTTCGATGCCACTCGGCTGAGTGACGAGCAGGCGCTCACCATCAAAATGAATGCCATTACCGAGTGGGCTGCCCTGCCCGCCACCGAAATGTTTCTTCGCGACAATCGACATGACAGCGACTTCTCGGCATTCATGTCTGTCTGGTTCTACGAAGAGCAGAAACACAGCCTGGTTTTAATGGAATACCTGCGGCGGTTTCGACCTGACTTTCTGCCGACCGAGGCCGAGCTTCATGCCGTTCGCTTTGAGTTTGACCCGGCTCCCGCCCTCGAGACGCTTATGCTGCATTTTTGCGGCGAGATTCGCCTCAACCATTGGTACCGTTGTGCCGCGCAATGGCACAGCGAGCCCGTCATCAAACAAATTTACGAGACCATCGCCAAAGACGAGGCGAGGCACGGGGGCGCCTACCTTCGCTACATGAAAAAGGCACTTGCCCAGGTGGGCGACTCGGCTCGCACAGCCTTTTCAAAAATTGGTGTACTCATGGCCTCGGCCCATCGAACGGCCAAGGCCTTGCATCCAACTAACCTGCATGTCAACGAGGCGCTCTTTCCCAATGACACCGTGCAAAGCCGGCTTCCCGAGCCTGGTTGGCTCGAGAGATGGCTCGATGAACAAATTCAGTTCGATGCGGGCTGGGAGAAAAAGGTTGCCGAGCGCATCTTGCACAATCTCTCCCTGCTCTTTGAACAGCCTTTTGGCACGGTGCAAGAACTCAACCGCTTTCGCAAATCGTTTGCCACAGGGGCGTCAGCCCCCTAAAGCTGTGTCTGCCTCCAGGCTCTAAGGCCTTGCAAGACCAGGCCTTGGGCATGCACCACGATAGCCCCCCCCATCTGGCCATCCAAAGCGCTTTGGCCTGTCGCCCCAGCGGCATGACGAAAGTCCTTGAGCCACTGACGGGCATAACCCCCATGCACCACAACAAGGTCTGGCTTACCTCGAGAGAAAACCCCCGAGACCTCTGCCTGGGCAATGCCTGCCTGCATAGCTCTTCTTGTCACCGCGGGGCTTTCAGGTCCTAAGCCTGCAGCCGACTGGCCTAAAGCCGAGGCCATCAGGCCATAGCCAGGCCGAATGGTTCCCCCTTGAAAACAAAAGCGGATCGTCCCTTGGCTTGATACGGAGTCGATGCCGAGCCAGTCCATTACGGTGGCCGTACCTGCGGAAACCAAAACCACCAGGCCATAAGCCTGCCCATCGGCCGCAACCAGCCCTCGCCAAAGGGCTGGGCTCGCCACAAGACCCAAAAGCGCTGCCCAACGATCCGAGCCGAGTTGCCTAGGCCTCTTGTAGCTGTTTAAAAGCTCGCACCCACCACCCAAATGGACTGGCAGCGCTTCAGGGCTGAGAGTCACCTTTGCCTGGCTGAAAAATGGCCTGGCCTGGCATTGCAGGGTCTTGCAGACCGCCTCAACCAGGGCTTGGGTTCGCTCGACTGGGGCAACCGAGCAATAGATCAGCTCAAACTTTCGGGCATTTCTTTCAGTCGATGCAGCCGAGGAACCAGAAAGGATCTGCTGCGCCATTTCCCTTGCTATCGACCTTGCCACGGCTGTGGGACTCGACGCAACGGAGCCCCAGGGCATCGAGTGCATGACCCCAAGCCTTTGGCCCTTGGGCTTAGCAAGGCACCATTTCACTGCGGTATTGCCCATATCGACAAGCAGATCGTTCATAAAACTGCGCCTCGCCATTTAGTCTGGGACCTTGGCATCATAAGGGGCATGCGAGCAAGCCGCCGACTTCCGTCAAAAGGGTCTAGCCCCTGGGGTCTATGGCTGGTAGCCCTCAGCTATGGGCTTGCGCTCATCAGCGTAAGCCTCTTTCCTTTTGGCGGCTGGCAGGCCGCCCCGGGTCTGCCCTGGGCCTTTCTCTTCGACGATCTGCCGCGCTACCGAACCCAGTTCGATATCTGGTCGAACCTGCTGGCCTACATTCCAATGGGTCTGGTCTGGGCGAGCCTTTTTAGTCGGCTGAAACATCAAAGGAGCCAGGGTGCAAGCCCTATCTATGTCCCGATGCTCAAGGCGATTCTGCTCTGCTTCTGCCTATCTTTTTTAATGGAATGCCTGCAGACCTACCTGCCCACCCGGCGCGCCCAGTGGCTCGACCTTCTTACCAATGGCCTGGGTGGTCTTGCAGGCGCACTGCTCTGGGCCTTGGGTCGACGCGTGCAGAGCATCCACCAGAGCCAGCGCCGCCCTTTTCGTGGCGTGATCTGCATGACACCTTTGCCGGGGGGCTGGCCGATTGGTCTTGGCCTGATGGGCCTATGGTTTTTTGCACAGGCGAGCGGTCAGAGTCCCTGGCTTGCCATGTCACGCAGTTCTCTGGCCGCCCTTGGCTTGTCGACGCAAGTCTTTGCTCTAAGTGCAGGAGGCGGTGCAATGATTGCGCTTGAGGCAGCCCTTACAGCAAGCCATCTGATCTGCCTGGCGGTGCTTATACGGCTTACCCTTTTAGGGCTTGGTAGCGCATGGGCCAATCGACTGCAGGCGCAGTGGTCGATGGTGCTTGGCCTCACGCTCTTTATAGCGGTACTCATTCGAGGTTTCTGGATATGGCAGCTCTCGCCTGGCGCCTCGGAGGACACCTCACTTTTGCTTACTGCCCTGCACGGCTGGCTTAACCCAGGGGTTCAAACCGGTTTATTTCTGGCGGGATTGATTGGGGCGGCAGCCTTCGTATTGGAAGAGCGCGGGCTCGCCAAGCTCGGGGTGGTGCTCATCGGGCTTGCGCTTGGCCTTTCGGCAAGTCTTGGCTCCTTGGAAAGCGCCCCCGCCCTGACCGGGTGGGGGGCCCGACACTGGTCCAATCTACAAGGGCTTGCCTATTTCTGCTTTGAGGTCTGGCCACTGGCCTTTCTTATTTGGATGCTGACCATCGCTGGTCAGCCATCGACCCAAAACCTTGGTCAACGTGGTTTGCGATAAGCAAAGTAAAATACGACATGTCTTATTTCAAGCGTCATGTTTTTTTCTGTATCAACCAGCGCGATGGCGGTGCCGAATGCTGTGCCGAACTTGGTGCAGCCAATGCTCATGCCCATGCTAAGGCGAGGCTTCAGGCCGCCAATGCCCATGGCCCTGGGAAAGTTCGGGCCAACCGGGCGGGCTGCCTTGACCGCTGCTCCGAGGGTCCGGTCTTGGTGGTCTACCCTGAAGGCACCTGGTATCGCTACGTCGATACTGCAGATATTGACGAAATCGTCGATCGCCATCTTATTGGCGGTGAAACGGTTGAGCGGCTGCGCATTTAATTTCGAGCCCCGTTGTCGAACCCACTGCCCACGACCGTTTGAACGCCCAGACTGAACGGCTCGTCATTCAGGGTCCTGCCGGCAACCTGGAGCTGGCCGTCGATCATCCCGGGCAGACAGGTAAGCCCCTTGGAATTGCTGTCATTGCCCATCCCCATCCTCTCTTTGGTGGCAACCTTGACCACAAGGTGGTCCAGACCCTGGTTCGCGCCTTTGCGGAGCAGGGTCTGGTCTGCATACGCCCTAATTTTCGTGGGGTTGGACAAAGCCAGGGCAGCCATGCCAATGGCGAAGGTGAGCAGGAAGACCTCTGGGCGGCCTGGCAATGGGCCGAGGTCCGCTATGCGGGTCTGGTTGGGCAACGTCGCTGGATGGGTGGCTTTTCGTTTGGTGCTGCGGTTGCCAGTTTCATTGCCCACCAGTGGTCCGACAGACGGCTCTCGCTCGGTCTGATGCCCATCAACCTTCAGGCCTGCATCCTGATTGGGCTGGCAGTGACCCGGCTTACGCCTGCCAACCTGGGTAACCCCTGCGCCCTTATTCACGGGGAGGACGATGAGGTTGTTCCTCTTCAGGCCGTCTACCGATTTGCCCAAGACCAG
>JAURFZ010000034.1 GCA_030834045.1 Burkholderiales bacterium | reverse complement strand
AAGAATTTGCTGAAGGGCCTCACCCTTTGCCAGACCAAGGCCCACTCGACGATTACGCGAGAGGTCGCCGGTTGCGGTGAGCACAAGATCACCCAGAACGGCAAGACCAAGCATGGATTCTGGCCTTGCACCTAAGGCCACGGCAAGTCTCGCCGTCTCGGCAAGGCCACGGGTCAGAAGCGCTGCGCGGGCATTGGCGCCAAGACCAAGGCCATCGGCCACCCCTGCAGCGATGGCCATAATGTTCTTCACGGCCCCGCCGAGTTCAGCGCCTAAGAGATCATCGCTTGCGTAAACACGCATGCCGCCGCCGTGGCAGATGCGGGCAATTCTTCGTGCAAAGGCAAGGTCGGTGCTTGCCGCAGTGAGCGCGCAGGGAAGCCCCCTCGCAACCTCCATTGCAAAAGATGGGCCGGTCAGCGCTGCCATCGGCCAGTCTGCCTTCATCGCGCGACGAACCAGATCCGAGGGCCAATAAAACGCCTCGTCGTCTTGAACCAGCCCCTTGCTTAGCCAGATGAGACCCTCACCCGGCTCGGCAGGCCCAAGCGTCTCCGTAACCTGGGCGGCAAGATCTGAGAGGCCAGCAACCGGACAGGCAAGAACAACAAGCCCACCGGGCGGGTTACTGCTCCGCGACCGTTCGCGAAACGTGAGAAGGCTGAGCCGGAGGTCTGCGCTGAACTCGAGCGCATCGGGCAGGCCAACCCCAGGAAGGTAGCGCTGATTGAGCCGCCTGTCTGCAAGCTCCGCAAGGAGTTCTGGGCGTCGCGCCCAGAGGGCTACCTGGCCAGGCTGAGCACGTCTGGACCAGTGGATTGCAAGGGCCGTGCCCCAGGCTCCCGCTCCAAGAAGGAGGGCTGGGACGGAGAAGCGTTCAGAAACCGTCACTGACGGGTTGCGGCCGACTCTGCCATTTTGGCTTGCTTCTGTTGATAAAAAGCCTCCCAGTTGATCTCTGCAAGATGGAACGGGGGAAAGCTTGAGCGCTGAATGAGGTCCGACAGGTTCGCACGAAGGTACGGGTAGACAATGGTGGGGCAGGTAATGCCCTTCAACAGTGTGCGCTGCTCGTCGCTGACATTGGCTATTTCAAAGATCGCGGCCTCGTTGGCCTCAACCAGAAAACCAATCCGGTCTCCAAATCGGCAGGTCACCGTGCATCGAATTAAGATCTCGACCAGGTTATTGCCAAGCTCTTGCTCGGCCGTGTCGAGCTGAAACTCGAGTTGCGGCTCCTGTTTCTCAAGAAAAATATGGGGCGCATGAGGCGCCTCGAGTGAACAATCTTTAAGGTAGACCCTTTGAAGGGTGAAGACGGGTCTCGCGGCCTCAGCATCGGGGCCAGTGGCCTGATTGTCTGGATTGGTCTGGCTCGGCGTCGGGGAGTTGGAATTGGAGTTGTTCTCGGTCATGTAAGGCGTCCTTGTCTAGTTGTCGGCTTCCAACAAGGGCAAAAGCCCACCCGAGGCGTCAAGGGCCATAAGGTCATCGCATCCGCCGATATGTCGCTCACCAATGAAAATCTGCGGCACGGTATGTCGGCCGGTTCGCTGCATCATCACCTCCCGCTCCTCGGGTTGAAGGTCCACCCGAACCTTTTCAACGTCGGCATACCCCCGTTGGGCGAGCAGCGCCTCTGCCCGGAGGCAGTACGGGCAACTGGCTGTGGCATACATAAGAATTCTAGCCATAAGGCGCGACCTAGGCCTTTGGGCTGTGCTTAGACACAGGCAACCCCGCCTGCCTCCAGGCATCAAAGCCGCCGTCAAGACTGTAGACCTGCTCGAGACCCGCCTTGCGAAAACGTTTTCCAAGCTGGGCGGAGCGCCAACCGCTGGCGCACATGAGTATGACTGGCCTTGTCTTTTTGCCCGAGGTCGTTCTTTTAATAACCTGGTCGATCTGGCCATCCATGGTGGATAAGGGAATATGCTCAGCCAGGGGCACGGACCCCTTTGAGAGCTCTGTGGTCTCGCGAACATCGATAAGCAGAGCATCCTCTGCGTTCATAAGTTGGGTTGCTCCAAGCGTGTTCACCTGACGGGCGGCAGACCCACGAACGACCATGGGCCAGACAAGTAAAGCCCCGCTTACAAACGCGGCCGCAACAAGGAAAATATTGTCAATAAAAAATTGCAATGCAGACCCCTAATTTCTTCACCAGTGAGGGCAAAACGTTAGAATAAGGGATTACCTTGCTCTTCCAAGCAAACCCCAGGCTGTGAAGCCTTATCCTCAAGTACCCCAAATAATCGTCTTCTATTATGCCCGTTCCCGTCATTATTCTTCGCCATGGTCAGAGCCAGTGGAATGTCGAAAACCGCTTTACAGGCTGGGTGGACGTCCCCCTTACGCCGAAGGGGGAGAACGAGGCGAGGCAGGCTGGCAGGCTAATTCGCGAAAAGGGCCTCGAGCTTGACCTGGCCTTTACGTCATTTTTAAAGCGGGCCTCCAACACCTGCACGCTTGTACTTGAAAGCCTCGGCCAGTCCAACATTCCCGTTCAGGCCGACTGGCGGCTTAACGAGCGGCACTACGGCGCCTTGTCGGGACTTAATAAGTCAGAGACTGCCGCAAGGTACGGCGAAGCCCAGGTCCATCTATGGCGGCGAAGCTTCTCGGTGCGGCCAGACCCCATGACCCCGAACCACCCTCATTTCACGGCAGTCGACCCCATGTACCTGCAGGCAGGCCTTCGCGAATCGGACATTCCGCTCACCGAGTGCCTTGCCGATACAGTCGTCAGGGTAGAGGCCTTCTGGAACGAGCAGCTTCTACCAAGCCTTCAATCGGGGAAAAGGCCGCTGATCGCGGCCCATGGAAACTCGCTTCGTGCCCTTCTAAAGCTGCTGGCAAAGCTTTCTGAAGACGAGGTTCTGCAGCTGAACATCCCTACAGCCCAACCCATGGTGCTGGAATTTAATGACCAATTTGAGCTTCAAACCCACTACTATTTAGCGGAACCCGCGGTGATTGAAGCTGCACTGGCTGAGATTGCTCAACAAGGAAAGGCCCAGCCCGTGACGCTGGGGTAACTAACAATGGCTATGACAAATCGCTTGAAGGCAACCGGCTGGGTTGGCCTTGGACTTATTGGTGGAGTAGCCCTCAGTCTGGGCATCTCGGCTGCCGCACAACGCGAGGGCCGGCTCGCACTTCCGGTTGAAGAACTGCGCCAGTTCGCCGACGTCTACGGCGCAATCAAGGCCCATTACGTCGAGCCCGTCGCTGATAAAAAGCTTATTACCGAGGCCATTAGCGGCATGCTCTCCGGGCTTGACCCCCACTCGGCCTACCTCGATGCAGAGGCCTTTAAAGAGTTGCAGGTAGGAACCCAGGGGGAGTTTGGGGGGCTCGGTATTGAAGTGGGTCTTGAAGATGGCTATGTAAAGGTGGTCTCACCCATTGAAGACACGCCCGCAGCCCGGGCAGGCGTTCGCGCGGGCGACCTCATTATTAAAATTGACGACAAGGCCACCAAGGGTATGAACCTTCAAGAGGCCGTGAAGCTCATGAGGGGTAAGCCCAAGAGCTCAATTAACCTCACGCTCTCAAGAAAATCGGAGCCACTTCCCATTGTTGTCACCATTGTGCGCGACGTCATTCGCGTGCAAAGCGTACGTTCGAAATGGCTGGAGCAGGGCTATGCCTACATCCGAATCACCCAGTTCCAAGAGCACACGGTGGCCTCCACGGTAAGTCACCTCAATAAACTTTTACAACAGGCCGAGGCGGATAAGACAAAGCCCGTCAAAGGCATCGTGCTCGATCTGCGCAACGACCCGGGCGGCCTGCTGCATGCCGCAGTTGGTGTCTCGGCAACCTTTCTTCCCGATAACGTCACCGTGGTGACCACCGATGGCCGTCAGTCCGATGCCAAACGGTCCTTTGCCGCCAAGCCTTCGGATTACCTGCGCGGCGGCTCGGACCCTCTAACAGGGCTTAACCCCAAGGCCAAAACGCTTCCCATGGTTGTTCTTGTGAACGGCGGCTCGGCCTCCGCGTCCGAGATTGTTGCCGGCGCCCTTCAGGACCACAAGCGGGCGGTGGTTCTTGGTACCCAGACCTTTGGTAAAGGCTCGGTTCAGACCATCCTGCCGCTAACCAGCAGCACGGCCATTAAGCTCACCACGGCCAGGTACTACACACCTGCCGGGCGGTCGATTCAGGCCAAGGGCATTCGGCCCGACTTCTGGGTTGAAGAGTCGGAGTCAGGTTCCGTCACCGAGCAGTTCAGGGTACGCGAGGCCGACCTCAATCGCCACCTGGAAGAGAAGAATCAGGCGGAGGCGGGCTCTTCAAAGCAGCCCCCCGCTCGCGCGACATCTGAACCCGGCACGGGGGGCACGAATGCCGCCGGTGTTGCCAGTTCATCCAAGGACAGTGCGGCTGTCGAACAAGCCAAGCCTGCTGCCAAGCCCATTGAATTCGGATCCGACGACGACTTTCAGCTCTTGCAGGCCCTCAATCATCTTAAGGGCCAGCCCGTTCTAACGTCTGCCGTTCCCAAAGGGATCGACTAGGTCCAGATAACAACGCTGCCCGGGCATGTCGCAGCCTTCGGATGAAGACCTGGTCCGTTTTAGCCGATTCTTGCTTGCCCCAGAGGTCTCGGAGGACAGCCTTCTTAGGCTAAGGTCCTCGAGCGTTGCCGTTGTTGGGGTTGGTGGCCTGGGATGCCCGGTGGCCCTGTACCTCGCAGCAGCCGGCCTCGGACGGCTTCGGCTCATCGACCCCGACAAGGTTGAAATCTCCAATCTCCCTCGTCAGATCCTCTTTGGACTCGACGATACTGGGCGAGATAAGGCGCAGGTGGCCGCTGCGCGGCTTGGCACCTTCCATCCAGAAACCCAGATCGAGGCTTTGGCTGAGGCAGTCACCGCCAGTAACGCGCAGAGCCTTCTTTCTGGCACCAACCTAGTGATTGACTGCACCGACCGCTTTGCTGCAAGGCAGGTTATTAACGAAGCCTGTCATCGGCTTAGGGTGCCGCTGGTCATCGGGTCGGCCCTGCAATGGTCCGGGCAGCTCCTGGTGGTCGATCCTCGGCAGAAGGGCTCGGGCTGTTATGCCTGCCTCTTTCCGACAGAAGACGAGCAGCCCGCGGTGGTGGATGCGGCCTGCGGTGCCTATGGGGTTGTCTCAACCGCGGTAGGACTTGTCGGGCTCATGCAGGCCAATGAAGCGCTTAAGGTTCTCATGGGAATGCCAGCACCAACAGGCCGGCTCTGGCAGTTTGAGGCGCGCAGCCTCGGCCTTGAAACAATGCGCTTTCGCCCGCGAAGGGGATGTTTAGTCTGCGGCGGGCTTGGTGAAGAATAGGGCTTCGACAATAGCCTCTGCCGACTCACTGGGAGCCGCCCGAAAAGCGGTCTTTGAAAAACGCAGCCAGCGGCCCTGTACGAATGAAATGGCAAGGCTTGCCTGAAGCGTGGGGTCAAGCAGGCCAGGCTCTTTTTGAAGTTTGAGGCATTGACGCAGTGAGGCCTCTGCACGGTCAATGAGCTGATTCACGCGGTGTTGCAGGCGCAGGTTCTCGTAAGCAAGCGCCTCGCCCGTTAATACCCGGGTCATCCCCGGGTTGGTCTCCGCAAAATTAAGCAGCATCAACACAATGGAGCGTGCCTTGTGTTCAGCGGGGTCGGGCTCGGAATCAATCTGATTAATGAGACCAAAAATGGTCTGCTCAATAAACTCCAGCAAGCCCTCGTACATCTGAGCCTTGCTGGCAAAGTGACGATAAAGCGCGGCTTCCGATACCTGAAGCCTTGCCGCAAGGCCAGCAGTTGTAATGCGCTCCGACTCTTCTTCAAGCATGGCAGCAATGGCCTGCAGGATCTGAAGCTTGCGCTCGCCAGGCTTTAGTCGCTTTCGTGAGCGCTCGGGTTCTTCAACGTCGGTCATGACAGAACTCCCTATAAGGATTGGGGAGGCCCAATCCTTCGCACCAAGGTCGACCATGAGTTTACTTGATGCCGAACAAAACTGGGGCGTCGGGCAGAAAATGGGCGTCCCAGGCGCCAGCCAAGGCGTGCATGGCTTGGGGAACCGTTGAACCGGACAGTACGCAGGCCTTGGCGATGGGCCGAACGCAGGTTACCGTCGCTGTCATCAATAACCATGCGTTCACGACCATGTGGGTCTGTCCGGCCCTCCGTTGACCGGGACCATTGACGAATACGGGCCCAGAGTAAGTGCGAGGGCTTAGGCCGCAGCCGACCATGAATGCGCATCTCGTCGATATGAATTGCAGCATGAAAAAAATGCTGAAGGCCTAGCCGTTTAACAACCTCTTGTGCATAGGCTCGGGGCGCATTGGTAATTAACCAGCGCTCACCCTTAACTGCCGCAAGCCTTCGTGCAAGACCCGGGTTTGGAAGGAAATAGTTGTCTAGCGTCTCTGTGGGATGTGTCTTTTCCAGAAAGTCTGCGGCATCAACCCCGTGATGAGCAACCAATCCCAAAAGGGTTGCCCCATAACGCTTCCAATAGCGGGTTCTAAGGGCCGAGGCCTGTTCCTCATCGAGGTTAAGCCTTGCCTGAATATAGAGCGTCATGCGGCGGTTGATTTCCTTCATAAGCCGCCAGCTTGCGTCATGCAGTGTGTTGTCAAGATCAAAGAGCCAAAGCCGAGACCCTCGCCCGGCTTGCCCAGTGAACGCTTTGCTGTAACGACGCTTATGAATCGGCATAAAGACCCAATCACACCTTCTCAGTGCGATCGAATCATGGTGCCTACGCCTTCAGCCGTAAGGATTTCAAGTAAAAGACTATTAGGTACACGGCCATCAATAATGTGAACCGAGTGCACGCCAGCCTTGGCTGCATCAAGAGCAGAGCTAATTTTTGGAAGCATGCCTCCCGACAAGGTGCCATCGGCAAAAAGGGTGTCCACCTCTTTGGCGGTCAGCCCGGTGATGAGCTGACCCTTGCGGTCGAGCACGCCGGGGGTGTTGGTCATAAGAACCAGCTTCTCGGCCTTTAGAATTTCGGCAATCTTTCCTGCAACAAGATCGGCATTAATATTGTAGGTTTCGCCCTGGTTGCCCGAACCGATCGGCGCAATGACTGGAATGAAACCAGACTTCAGAAGCGAATAAACGATGTCGGGATCCACCTGCTCAATCTGGCCAACATGGCCAATATCCAGGAGTTGGTCGGGAAGGTCCGTTGAGTTGATCATGAGCTTTGAGGCACGAATAAGTCCGCCGTCCTGGCCAGTGAGGCCAACCGCCTTGCCACCCGCGTGGTTAATAAGCTCTACGATTTCTTTGTTCACCTTGCCGGCAAGCACCATCTCGACAATGTCCATGGTCTCGGAGTCGGTCACGCGCATGCCCTGAATGAACTCACCCTTCTTGCCTACCCGGCTTAAGAGTTCTTCAATTTGCGGCCCACCCCCATGAACCACCACAACATTAATGCCAACAAGCTTAAGAAGGACAACATCATGAGCAAAGCCGCGCTTCAATGACTCGTCCGTCATTGCATTGCCGCCGTACTTCACCACCACTGTCTTGCCATGAAACCGACGAATGTAGGGAAGCGCCTCAGCAAGAAGCGCTGCCTTTTGGCCAGCCTGAAGGATAGGCTCGGTCACGGTGGATTGGCGAGCGTCGGAGAGTTAGTCGCCGAACTGCTTTTGGCGAAGCTCGCGACGCTCTTGTGCTTCAACCGAGAGTGTTGCCGTTGGCCGGGCTAAAAGTCTTTGCAGTCCAATGGGTTCGCCCGTTTCTTCGCAGTAGCCGTAGTCCCCGGAGCCAATGCGGGCGATGGCCTGCTCTACTTTTTTTATAAGCTTGCGCTCTCGGTCACGGGTTCGTAACTCAAGCGAATGCTCTTCTTCAATGGTTGCGCGATCGGCAGGGTCGGGAACCAAGACCGTCTCTCGGAGGTGCTCGGTGGTCTCACCCGCATTGACTCGAAGCTCGGCCTCAAGGTTCTGAAGTTTTCGTCGGAAGTAATCGAGCTGCGCAGGACTCATGTACTCGGAGCCCGGCTGCGACAAGAGCTCTTCATCAGATGCGATGGGTTGTTGAACGACTTCTTTCATAACGCCTACTTTCTACAAAACAAAAACAACCAATGGATCTGCCCGTCGGAGTACGCTAATGGGCTTTGTATGTAAGCTTTAGAACAAACGACGATCCATTCCAGCAGGCTTTAAACCAGGCACTGCTGTAAACCTTTTTCGATTGTATCTCTGGGAAGGTCTCGACCAATAAAAACAAGCCGGCTTTCGCGAGCCTCTTGCGGCTTCCAGGCTCTGCCCTTGTCACCGCCCATGAGCATATGAACACCCTGAAAGATCATCTGATTATCGTGGCCTTTAAGCCAAAGAAGGCCTTTGTATCGAAAGAGTTGGGGCCCATAGGTCTGGGAAACAGCCGACATAAACGCCTCGAAACGGTCGGCGTCAAAGGGCCGGCTGGCCTTAAAAATAAAGGATGAGACGTCATCATCGTGATGGTGGTGCTGATCGGTATCAAGAAAGTCAGGGTTAATTTCAAGGGCCGCATTGAGATTAAAACCCCGAATATCCAAGATCGCCTCAATGGGGGTCTGACCAAAATGGACCTCGCCAATGGCGGCGCGGGGGTTCATGCGGGTAAGCCTTGTCCGAAGCGCCTGCACCGCCTCTGGGCTCGCCTTATCTGCCTTTGAAATAAGAAGGCGGTCGGCAAAACCCACCTGAGCACGTGCCTCGGAATGGTCACTTAACTGCTGCTCGCCGTGAACGGCATCGACCACCGTAATAATGGCATCGAGGAGGAAATGCTCGGCCACCTGGTCATCCACAAAAAAAGTCTGCGCAACAGGGCCGGGTTCGGCAAGCCCCGTGGTCTCTATCACAACGCGATCAAAGGCAAGCTCATTGGCCTGACGCTGCGACCGCAGCCGCCCAAGAATCTCCGCCAGGTCGCCGCGCACGGTGCAGCAAAGGCAGCCATTGTTCATCTCAATAATCTGCTCGGTCTGGTCGTGAAACAGAAGATCATTGTCGATGCTCTCTTCACCGAATTCATTTTCAATGACCGCAATCCGGTGGCCGTGGTCTTCGGTGAGGATTCGTTTAAGAAGCGTGGTCTTGCCCGCGCCGAGAAAGCCAGTAAGGATGGTGACAGGAATCATGACCCGATTGTGCCAAAGCCTTTGATCTTACGCCGGGCTCGTGGATGGGTCTGGTCGTAAACCTGGGCAAGTCGCTGAAAATCAAGGTGAGTGTAGACCTGCGTGGTTGTTATCTGGGCATGGCCAAGCAGCTCCTGAACGGCGCGCAGATCGCCACTGGACTGCAGAAGATGACTCGCAAACGAATGTCGCAGCATGTGCGGGTGCACCGGCTGCGAGAGCTTTAGCCTTTCGGCGGCTACCTGAACAAGACGATGCACGGCCCGACGATTCATACGCTGGCCTGATCGATCAATAAAGACTGGGCCTTTGTCAGGCTCAAGGTGCAGCCCACGAAGAACCCGTGCACGCAGCTCGAGCCAGACCTGAACAGCCTTAAGGGCAGGGGCGCCCACAGGAAGCCTACGCAGCTTATTGCCCTTGCCCACCACAACAATGTCGCTTGCCTGTAAGTCAAGCCATCCGGTCCAAGGGCCCGAGGGCTGGGTGTCAAGCCCAGTAAGCTCTGAGACGCGAAGCCCACAGGAATACAAGAGCTCAATGGCCGCCCGGTCGCGCACCACTGCCCATGAGGCATACCACGCCCGAGAGCCCATCGGCATGGCGTCCCAATCGTCCATAAGGTCACCTGGTTGCCTGGGCTCTAATGCGTTGGGGCCTTGGGCCAAGGACACAGCCTCCTCCACCGACAAGAGTTTGGGTAAGGGCCTGCCAGGACGCGGGGGTCGAAGGGCCTTTAGCTGGCCAAGAAGAAGGGCTGCCTGCGAGGCAGCACCGAGTTTGGTTTCTGCAAGCCAGCGAAGAAAACTTCGCCATGCCGCAAGGCGCCGAGCAAGGCTTGAGGGCTTGAGTCCAACGCCTCGGGCTTGAGCCAGATGAGCACGCAGCGCAGCCACGGGGCTTGCCTGCGCCGAGGTCTCCGTCAGGGCGGCCTTAAGTTCCTTCAGTTCGCGTTGGTAGGCAAGCAGCGTCTGGTCGGAAAACTGACGACTGCGCAGACTCTCTAGATAGCTCTGGACATGGTCGTCGGTCACGCAAAAGTACGCCTCAACCGTCTGCATCGCCCTTTACCCTCTTGAGCTTGACGGGCCGCGTAAGGGCCCCGCCAAGAAGGCAGGCACTTACTAGCTCGGCAATGCTTACAAGGAAATCAATGCCATGGTCCTGACTGAACCGGCCCGGGTCATCACTGGCCAAGACCATCAGCCCTGCGGCCTTTGGCGCAAGACCAGCCCTTAGCGGAAGCAGGGCAACGGAGCCCGATGGATTGATACCAAGGTCCTGCGATCCCGTTCTTGCACCCACCCCAATAAAACCAAGCCCGGCCTGGTAGGAATGCGCAGGAAGGCAGACCGGATGCGCAAGCGCCGTTGCCATCTCAATCAGTCGGCCCTGCGTCTCGTGATCGATCGCAAGTGCAGACAGAACCTGGCAATCGGGCTGAAGGCCACGGAAGACTTTCTCAAGCTCGGGCTGCCAGGTCACAAGCCTGACCAAGGGAACCGAAAAGGCCTGGGCGAGCCCACCGACCGACTGCTTCACCCGCAGACTCTGCGTTCGAGCCAACAAAAGGCTGCGAATCCAGCCCAAGAGCTTTTGATGAATCGCGTTGTTTTCTTCGACCACCCTAAGCAGTTGGGCCACGCGATCCTGTTGATGGCGAACCTTGACGCGCAACAGGGCAGCCTGCTTCTCGACCAAGGAGACCACCGAGCCACCCTGGACCTGATCGGCAGGCTCGGCCTCAATCTCAAGTTCAAAAAGAAGTTCGGGGTGGTCTCTGAGAAAACCAGGTCGCTGCAAAAGAAAGGCCTTCACCTGGTCATCGGTCATAGCTCAATCTCCCCAGAAAACACGGTGACAGCAGGCCCCGTGAGCAACACCGTGTTCTTTTCTAGCTCGGCATTTTCAGTGCGCCAATCAATGCGAAGAAGCCCCCCACGTGTCACCACCTGAACCGGCGTTTGATGGGCAAGGCGACCCTGCGCCAAGGCAGACAACGCTGCCGCACAAGCCCCTGTGCCACAGGCAAGGGTCTCGCCAGCACCTCGCTCGTAGACGCGCAGATGCAGGCAGTTGGTCTGCGGATCAAGACTTGCAAAGCCGGCATTCACCCCCTTCGGAAGTCGTGGGTGGGCATTAAGCCATCTGCCAATTTTCTCCACCGATGCTGTCTGCAGGTCATCAACCCATTGAACAAGATGCGGGTTGCCCATAGAGACAGGGGCTGCCCAGAAGCTTTTAAAACCCATGCCAGGATGCTCGGGCTCAAACAAATAAACCCACTGACCTTCATGCTGCTCGGCCTCAAGCCCCTCAACCTGAAGGGGAAGGGCCTTCGGATCGAACTGGGCCGGGCCCATGTCAACCGTGACACTGCCATCGTCATTAAGCATCGGCTCAATAAGGCCTGCAAGAGTGTTGACCTTAAACGTTTTGGCTGAGACCAGGCCCTTCTCGGCAACAAAACGCGCGAAGCATCGCGCGCCATTTCCACACTGCTCAACTTCAAGGCCATCGGCATTAAAAATTCGATAGTCGAATTGCGCCTCTTGCACAGACGGCTTGGCAACAAAAAGCACCTGATCGGCACCAATTCCGAACCGACGGTCTGCAAGCCTACGAATGGCCTCGGGACGCATCAAGGCATCAAACGGATTGTGGCGGGCATCAATCACAACAAAATCATTGCCTGCGCCGTGCATCTTGGTGAATTGAACTCGCATGGGCGCAATTATGGACGGTAAATACGCAGGCCTCCAGGCTAGCTGACCTGCGGCGGGGGCCTGCCGCGGTAACGGTTGTAACCCCAGAGGTACTGCTCAGGCGTAAGGGCAATCAAATCTTCGAGCTGGTGGTTCATCGCCTGGAGATCGAGGGCAAGACGATCTGGGTCCTCAAGAGGTCTCGATTCAAGCCACTGCCAGGGCTTAAATACAAGCGACCAGCCGCCGGGGCGGCGAACGGCGAGCACCCAGACAAGAGGTGCCCCAGTGGCCTGGGCCAGTCGAACTGGCAGACTCATCGTGTAGGCAGGCCGACCAAAGAAATTTACCCAGACGCCCTCGCCCTGGGAGGGAACCTGATCGGGAAGAATGCCGATGACACCGCCCGACTTTAGGGTGCGCAAAAGGGCGCGCACACCCTGGCCATTAGCAGGCACCGCCGTTAACTGGTCTGCGGGACGAAACCTTTGCAGGAGC
>JAURFZ010000033.1 GCA_030834045.1 Burkholderiales bacterium | reverse complement strand
GTTAGGTTCTGCCGGGGCATCACACCCATGGCCCATCGCCCCCCCCCTCCGTTTTTGATGCTGTTCGATAAATACTCCACCGCATCAGGGCGCGATCCATACCTTTGTGCAACAAGGTTGTAGGCAGGGCCTACGCGATGATGCTGAATAGCATGACAGGCAAGACAGGCTTTTTTCTGCGCGAGCTCGACAGAGGCCCAGGATGCGTTGACGGGTAGCGCGCTAAAAGCTACCCCCCAGGCAATGATAGCTAACGCGTTTAGATGCTGCTTCATAACTATCTCCTCTCGATTGAGTAAGTCTGGCTAAGAGACTGCATAAGTCAATGACAAGAGTCTCTAATTTGCCTTAGCGCTGGCACCTTGACAATCCTTTGTCCGTAAATTTGCATTGAAATCTTTTAAAGGTTGAGCACTAAAAGTTTCGTACCAAAAAACAGAGCCATTTGGGTTGTGGGCTCTGCACCTATGACACGTTCTCTACGATTGGGCATAGTCTGCCCATCGGTCACCACCTTTGCGGTGAATGCTTGCATTGAAGGAGAGGATGATTCGGTCCTTTAGGCCCTGATATGGCATAGCCTGATGCAACAGCCAGGAGGGGAAGACGGCCAGGCGACCTTCGTAAGGTGAAATATCAAGGTGAGCGCTTTGCAGGTAGGCGTTACCATAGTCAATCGCCGCCCCCGCTAGGTTCTGGAAGTGGGGTCCGTAGAAACGGGTGACGCCATTGCATTCCTTATAGACCTCATGCATCTGCCTCTGAGCATCCGGGTCAACTTGCACAATATAGACACCCGACCACGAACAGTTACCATGGCTATGCACATCGTGGTGAACGCCTAAGTTACTAAATTGGCACCATAGCCCAACAATTTCTACGGTAAGGTCCTCGGAGGTTTCGGGCCAAATACCAGTGTTGGCATGACGTGCCGTCTTCGCAATGCTGTCGATCAAAAATTCAAGCCACGACTGCCACTCCGGGATGCGAATTCGATGCAAAAGATCATCTTTACTAGCGTAAAACGAAGTACTCGCCTCGGTCTGAACGTCAAGGACACGGATGCTCTGCAGTACTCGGGCAATTAAGGGATTAAAGTTGTCGCTGGCTTCGTACTGGTGCAGACCCAATGGACAGGCCCATAGATTGAGCATTTCGAATAACTGTTTATTCACTCGCAGGGCCTAGGCGGTCTCACGCAGCCAAGCAGGCCAGGCAAGTCGGTGGCCGCTGGAATTCGCTAAGGCCTCGATATCTTCGGGCGTGTCAATATCTTGGCTATAACGTCTGTTCGATGTACTCCAGAAATGCACTTGTTCGGGATGGTTTGCCCGCCACTGCTTACAGCCAAATTGACTGTCTTTCGCAAGGATTTCCGGGCTCAGCGACTCTTCAAAAATAATTGGGTTGCCCGGAAATGTATTCACGCTGGGAACCACAAGTCTTGTTCCGTCAGGGCGCTTCTTGAAAGCGCTTATAAGATCAACATAGTCTTGTTGATTCAGAAGAGGCTGATCGGCGAGGGCGACAACAATGGCATCGAGTTTTCCGTTGAGCCCATGAAGGCCAGTCCTTAGCGAGCCACTCTGCCCCTCATCGGGTTGAGGATTGACTGCAAGGGTGACGGGGAAATCTTGGACACAGGGTTCGATCTGTTCTTGATGATGTCCGAGTACGACCACAACCTCGTCAATACCCGCTCCAGACAAGGCAATGAGTTGTCTTCTTATAAGAGGGACACCCCCTAACTCCAAAAGGCATTTGGGCCTATTGCCCATGCGACTTCCGCTTCCGGCAGCAAGCAACACGGCCCCGACGATAAGTCGACTGTAGAGCCCGCCGCCACCTTTCAGAAGGCATCCCATCAGACACCTCCACAGCAGGATTTCACGGCTGCAACCGGGGGTGAGGAGGGCTCAGTTGTACTCGACTCCATTGCAATCTGAGCGTCGGCTTGAACTATTTGCCTGCCACGGCGCTCTGCAACAACTGCAGCTAAGACACTTAGGGCAATCTCTTCGGGGGTCTTTGCACCAATCGGCAGACCTGCTGGGGCAGTGACACGATCGAGCGCACTGATGGCGGTACCCGTCTGCTGTAACTCGAGCCTGAGCTTGCTCCATTTCCGATGGCTTGCAATGAACCAGAGGCGATGCGCACCTGCGTCGAGTGCATGACGAATTGACGCAATGTCGTCTTGGCCTTGCGTTGCGATCACTGCCCAGGTTAGTTGGGTTTGATTCTGAAAGGGGGTAGCCATAGCTGTCACTGGTATTCCGACTCGGCTTGCGAGATCAGCGAGCACATAGGCAACCGGCGCCGTCCCATATATATGCAGTGGAACAGCAGGTTGGTGTGGCTCGATAAAAAGCTCAACGCTGCCACCTGAGTGGCAGGCCATAGGTACCTTTTGAACGCCTTGGGGCACCGCCTCTCCCGTATTTGGCGTAATTCGAAGTGTGATTGGAACCCCAGAAGCCAGAGACTCGTCGATGGCCCGCCTGACCACGGGCTGGGCGCAGCCCCCACCGATCCAGCCATAAAAGGCGCCGTCGGAAGTAACCACGGCCTTATCTCCTGCTCGAGCTGACGCCGGCGGCTCTGACCGAAGCACAGTTACCAGGGCATAGGGACGGCCTTGGCTTTCGAACTGATTCAGCGCAGAGAGCCAATCTTTTGCTGCAACGCTTACGGCAGGGCGAAGATCTTGCATCTTTATGTCCTTAGAAGGCGAGGTTAAGAAGTGAAGAGCGCAGGCTTACAAAGTCATGTGCTGGCAGCCATTCCGAGACCATAGCGCTTGCCGCTTTGGCGGCCTGGGAGGTAGGAGCTTGGCGGGTGGGATAGAACCAATCAACTTTGACACCCTTATCATTAAGGTACTGAAGCTCGCAGGCGAGTTGATCCGATGGGGCGGTATCAAAGCCATCTGAAAAAATCCAGAGCCGCGTCCGCCGATTGAATGACACCGACGGGCGGTGAGAATGAAGTGCTCGAATACTGTCGGCAATTCTGGTGCCCGATTGAAAACCTGCCGTGACTGCGTTAATTCTCTCTTGGACTGCCGGGGTATCACGCCGCATAAGATCTGTGACCTCGATTGGACGCAGATGAAACACGAAAACTCGGGCACCCATAACGCGATGAAAGGCACGCGATGTACGAAGAGCCAATGCAGCGTGAGCTTCCATAGATCGAGACACGTCATTCAATAGAATTAATTCAATTGGCTCACGACGCCTGCGCTTCCAGCACGGAATAAGTGAATCTCCCAAGAGAGAGGCAGACTTTCTAAGCGTGCGACGCCCGTCAAGTTTTAGGCCATGAATACTACTTTGCCATCGTCGGGTGCGAGTCTGCGGTAAACGGCGGTGTATACCCCGCGCAAGCTGTTCAAGCGAATTTAAGTCGCTTGGCATCCACATCTGGCTCTCTCGGTCGTGGAGCGCATCGACCGTGCTTGCCCCGCCCATACTTCGCTCACTTGGTTTTTTCTCAGTATCGTCCTCTCCGGTTCCGCAACGAGCGTCGGTCTGGCCGGAGGCACTGTGCTTGTTGGCTTGTTGCGAGGTCTGAGAATCGTGGGCTTTGGCCTGTTCAACACGTTGCTGAAGATTTCGGCTTGGCTTAGTCTGGCCTGAGACTTTCGTGGTGCCCCGTGTTCGGTGAGGTTCCCAGAAACGCAGAAACAGGTCCTGCCATGCCATATGGTCTCGCTTAGAATGGCAGGCAATGGGTCGCCATAGCAATTGAACCTCTCCAAGCGTGGTGAGGGGCTTTGCATGAAGTACGCGTAAGAAATCGCGTTGTTCTTGCGGGCCTATCTGAAAACCAGACTCACGCAGAAACAATCCGAAGGCCAAAACCCGCTCAGAGGGCCAGGCCAGATCAGCGCCCATACCTCTCCTGAAGTTGACGGTAAGAGTCAGGCCCAAAGGCGAAGCGGTCTTCACGGGTTTTAAGCAGGCAACTTAGGGTCTGATGAATTTGCGTAAAGTCGTCTGGTAGTTCTTTATGGCCGCAATGGTGCAGCGCCCTAAGCCAGTCGAGACTTTCCGCAAGCCCAGGCCGTTTTTGTAAGTCTTCATTTCGTAAGCCCTGAACAACTGTCACAACCGACTCGACAAGTCTGATGTCTGCGTCTGGAAGACTGGCTTGCAAAATACAGCGTTCACGAAAGGGGTCTGGGTACTCAACCACATGAAAAAGGCAACGACGAC
This sequence comes from Burkholderiales bacterium, assembly GCA_030834045.1. Taxonomy (GTDB): domain Bacteria; phylum Pseudomonadota; class Gammaproteobacteria; order Burkholderiales; family Burkholderiaceae_A; genus Hahnella. Next base: position 8,152 of record JAURFZ010000033.1, on the reverse strand, counting down.
GAAGGGCGTCAGACAGAGATCGGGTGCCATTGCTAGTGAGAATGACACGAGGCACTACGTTGGCATGTAGCGTACCAAGCTCTGGAATACTCATCTGGAACTCGGACAATACTTCTAAAAGATAGGCCTCAAACGCCTCATCTGCTCGATCGACTTCATCAATGAGCAGCACTGCCCCCTCCGGTTGTGTAATAGCTGCTAAAAGGGGCTTGGCTAATAAATAGTCGCGCGTGTAGAGGTTTGCCTCTGTTGCCTCTGGCTTAAGTCGAATAGCCATTAACTGGCGTGCAACATTCCACTCATAGGCCGCATCGGCAAGGTCTAGACCCTCAAAGCACTGAAGGCGTATTAGCGGACGATTGAGCGTCTTTGATAGTGCAGCGGCCAAGGCCGTCTTGCCCACACCGGCCTCGCCTTCAAGAAGAATGGGGCGCTCGAGATGTTCAGCAAGCCAGACAACGCTGGCAAGAGATTCATCGGCGAAGTAACCCGCTCGTGCAAGGTCTTCGCGTAGAAGCCCAATGGTACTTCCAGCCATCTGAGGCGATGGGGCATTCATGGTTTATTCGAACCACCTCCGAGAAGCCCCTTAAACCAGCCCTTGATTAAGCTCCAGAGAATGGCAAGACCATTAAGCTCGGTCTGCCGAGCAGGTGCAGCAGGAGTTGCAACGGCCTCATCAAGCGACGCGGCAGCGAGCCCTGGGTCTGTGGAGACATTTGCGGCACTTGCGCGAAAGTTTTCTACAAACTGCGCCAGAATTACATCGGAGACCTGCACCATCATTCTTCCGCCAAACTGAGCAAATTTTCCGTTAACAATTACTTTGGCATCGCCCAGTAACTGGCTTTTGCCATCGGGTGTAGCCTCAATGGTGGCTACGAGGTTCATCGAGGCCGAGGAGCCCCCCTTGTCCGCACCTTTGCCTCGCAGACTCATGCGCTTGTTTACCTCGTCCACTTCCAGTACTTCGACCAGCCCGCCAAAAAGCGCGCTTGCTGGACCCACCTTCACTTTAACTGTGCCCTTGTAGGAGCGTTCATCCACTTGTTCGGTAAGTTCTGCACCAGGCATACAAGAGGCTACGGCTTTGAGATCGCGCAGGACAGTCCAGGCCTGATCAGCCTGGACTTCAAGAGGGTATTGCTTGGTGAGACTTACTTCCATGAAAGCCCTCTCAGAGTGCTAAATTATTTTCCTTAAGGGCCTTCCAAATTCGGAAGGACGTGTGGGGCATATCAAGATGTGTAACACCCACATGGGAGAAGGCGTCAACAATCGCGGAGGTGAAGGTTGGAATGGATCCAACGTGCGGTGATTCCGCAACTCCCTTTGCACCGATCGGATGATGAGGCGATGGGGTTACCGTGTGGTCAGTCTCCCAGTTCGGGGTTTCGACAGCAGTGGGAAGGAAGTAATCCATAAGGGTGTTTCCCATTAAGTTGCCTTGTGCGTCATACGGCATTTGTTGACCCATCGCAACGGCGAAACCTTCAGTAAGGCCTCCGTGAATCTGCCCTTCGATAATCATGGGGTTTATGCGCGTACCGCAGTCGTCGAGGGCGTAAAAACGACGTACCTTCGTTTCACCCGTTGCTCGGTCAATATCCAGAACGCAGAGATAAATACCAAAAGGGAAGGTGAAGTTTGGTGGGTCATAGTAGTGAACCGCCTCTAGCCCAGGCTCTAGCCCAGGAGGCGGTTGATTGTAAGCCGCCCAGGCAACGTCTTTCATTGTTTTAAATTTATCCTCATCGCCCCTTACCTTGAAGCGGTCAACTTCCCAATCGAGGTCACCCTCGGCCACCTCGAGAAGGTGGGCGGCAATTTTTCGAGCCTTTGCATGGATTTTTCGCGCTGCGAGTGCGATGGCAGCACCTGCTACGGGAGTGGAACGAGATCCGTATGTACCTAAACCGTAGGGGGCCGTGCTGGTGTCGCCTTCTTCAACTTGTATAACCTCACTGGGTATACCTAACTCAGTTGCAATAATTTGAGCGTAGGTTGTCTGGTGCCCCTGACCTTGCGTGATGGTGCCCATACGAGCGATCCCGCTGCCTGTCGGATGTATACGAATCTCGCATGAGTCAAACATGCCCACGCCAAGAATGTCGCACATTTTACTTGGCCCAGCGCCCACAACCTCGGTGAAGGTGACAAGGCCAATTCCCATTAGCGTTGGCGAGTTAGGGTCGGCCCGTCGGGCTGCCTGCTCTGCTCGGAGACCTTTGTAATCGACAGCATCAAGTACTTTTTTCAATGCGGTGTGGTAGTCGCCCGAGTCATACTCAAAGCCAAACGCACTGGTGTAGGGAAACTGCTCTTTCCGAATAAAGTTTTTTTCTCTAATTTCAGCCTTGTCCATACCTAGCTTTTGGGCGAGGACATCGACCATACGTTCAATAAGGTACACGGCCTCGGTAACGCGAAAAGAGCAACGGTAGGCAACGCCACCAGGTGCTTTATTTGTATAGACGCCTTTAACACTGCAGTGCGCAGCAGCAATGTCGTAGCTGCCCGAACAAATATGAAACATTCCGGCAGGAAATTTTGTGGGATCTGCGCAGGCATCGAAAGCACCATGGTCCGCTACAACATTAACCCGCAGACCAAGAATCTTTCCGTCTGCCGTGGCCGCTAACTCGCCGTCCATGTGGTAGTCCCGCGCAAACGCTGTCGTCGAGATGTTTTCAATGCGGTCTTCAACCCACTTAACCGGCCGGCCCAAGACAATCGAAGCGACGATGGCACAAACGTAACCGGGGTACACGCCCACCTTGTTTCCAAACCCACCACCGATATCGGGCGAAATGATTCGTACTTTCGATTCTGGAATACCGGACAGAAGAGACACAACGGTGCGAACAACATGCGGCGCCTGAGAGGTCATCCACGTGGTTAACTCACCCCGGACTGCATCAAAGCTTGCAACTGCGCCACAGGTTTCAAGTGGGCAAGGATGCACTCGGGGGTAGTACATGTGTTGTTCGACTGTCACTGCGGCGTTACTGAAGGCCGCATCTGCTGCCGACTTGTCGCCTGCCTCCCAGGTGAAGATATGGTTGTGGTGCTCACGCTTTCCGTGCGCCCCTTCGGTCTTCCCAGCTAAGTCTTCCCGCAAGACCGGTGCATCCGGTTCAAGGGCTGCGTAGGGGTCCATGACCACAGGCAATTCCTCGTACTCCACCTCAACAGCTTCGACAGCATCGGCTGCAATATAACGGTCGTCAGCGATGACGATGGCGACCTCTTGCATCTGGAAGTGAACTTTCTCATCGGCAAGAACGGCAGCCACGTCTCCTGCGAGCGTTGGCATCCAGTGCAGCTTCAGGGGTTTTAAATCGTCCGCAGTAAGCACGGCATGAACGCCCGGAATAGCAAGTGCTGCGTCTTTATTAATTTTTATGATGCGGGCGTGAGCCACTGGCGCACGGACAATGTCCATATGCAGCATGCCCGGAAGCTTCATGTCGTCGACGTAGTTACCCTTTCCCTGAATAAAACGGGCATCTTCCTTACGAAGACGAGATGCACCCATGCCAGCAAGGGCTAGGGCACGGGCTTCGACGCTATCTACAGGTGCATTCATATTGGTCTCCGAATTTATTCTCTAGGTTGCGGCGACAGCCGTCTCTCTAAGTTGTTTGGCTGCATACTGAACCGCTTTGACGATATTCTGGTAGCCAGTGCATCGACACAAGTTACCGCTAATGCCTATGCGAATTTCGTCTTCCGTAGGATCGGGGTTTTCTTGCAGCAGGCGATAGGCGCGCATCAGCATGCCGGGCGTACAGTACCCGCACTGAAGACCGTGCTCTTTGTAAAAACCTTCTTGAACGGCGTGCAGGACACCCGCTTGCGCAAGCCCTTCAACTGTGAGGACTTCCGAGCCATCGCATTGCACCGCCAAATGGGTGCAGGCCTTGACCGACTGCCCGTCAACATCCACCGTGCAGGCACCGCAGTGGCTTGTCTCACAGCCAATGTGAGCGCCCGTTAGATTCATTTTCTCGCGAAGAAAGTGCACCAGCAAGGTACGAGGCTCAACGGCCTCCTCTACTTCTTTGCCGTTTAGCGTCATCTTGATCATTTTTTTGGTCATGGTTCTAAGCCTTATGGTTTGAGGTTAGTTGCAGAGGGCAGCGGCGTTTTGAATGGCACGTTTTACCATGGCACCTGCCATGGCGGTCTTGTACTCGGGGTCCCCTCGAAGATCTTCTGCAGGGTCACAAATGGACATTGCCAGGTCGGCAGCCGCGCTTATTGCAGCGTCAGAAAGTGGTTTGCCAAGTAGAGCCGACTCTGCATCTTGCGCACGCAAAGCAGTGGGTGCAAGGTTTGTTAGGGTTAGCCGAATGTGGCTTACGTTTCCATTTTGCACCCGCAGGACTGCTGCGCAGGCTGCAGTGGCCCAGTCGCCCGTTTTACGCTTAAGTTTTTCGTAGGCATAACCTGTACCTTGAGGAAAGGGTCTGGCGCGAATTTCTACAAGGACTTCATTTTCTTCAAGCGCAGTCATGTAAGTGCCGAAGAAAAAAGCGCCCGCGGCAACCGTGCGTTTTCCGCCAGGTCCTTGCAGAACGAAATTCGCATCTATTGCCATCGAGAGGGCGGGATGATCGTTACCGGGATCCCCGTGCGCAATATCACCGCCTATCGTTCCTCGGTTGCGTACTTGGGGGTCGGCAATAAGCTTGGCAGCATCAGATAAAAGTGGCAGGTGCTGCTGGATGAGGGTGCTGTTGATGAGTTCAGTCTCGCTGGTCATGGCCCCTATGACAAGCTCGTCGCCTTCCAACCGTATTCCCTTGAGTTCTGGAATACGGTTGATATCAATCAGATGCTCGGGTTGCGCAAACCGAAGTTTCATCATGGGCAGCAAGCTATGCCCGCCAGCCAGAAGCTTAGCCTCGGACCCAAGACTTGTAAGCAGTGCAATTGCGTCAGAGACGGTGCGAGGTGCGTGATACTCAAAGCTGGGAGGGATCATGCCAGACTCCTGGTGCGTGTAAGGTTGAATGTAGTGCTGCCTCGGACGAGTCTCTAATCTGAAATCTTACGAGTCAACCCCGGGTTTACCTTTGCTTTTAGGCTGTGATTGAAGTCGCTACCGGTTATGGGTAGCTACGGCGGTGGTGGTTACAAATTGTTTTAATGGTTAGTGGGTAAACACCTTTGGCTTATCCGGCAGTGCTCCGGTTGAAGACGGGCGGATCACGTTTATTTACTCGACTGGCCGCGCTGCGTGTTGCCTAAGAGCCCGGATGGTCGGCCGGGGCGACGCAGACCAAACCCGTACTTATAATCAGGGCTTATGAACCCGTTCCTCAATGACCCGGTGGTCGTTTTGTCTGCAGTAAGAACTCCTATTGGTAACTTCATGGGGGAGCTAGCGGGCCTGTCAGCACCTGAACTCGGAGCGGCCTGCATTCGTGAGGCCGTGGGCAAGGTTTCACTTGAGGCCCATTCCATTGAGGAGCTGATGTTTGGCTGTGTCTTAACAGCCGGGGTGGGTCAGGCGCCTGCCCGTCAGGCCGCGCTTGCAGCCGGTCTTGCGCGCTCCACAGCCTGCACAACCGTCAACAAGGTCTGTGGGTCGGGGATGCGCGCCGTTATGGCACTGCACGACACCTTGGCTCTTGGACAAACCCACCTCGCCCTGGCAGGTGGTATGGAGAGCATGAGCAATGCACCGCACCTTCTGCCTCAGGCACGCCCAGGGTATCGGTTTGGCCATGCCTCTTTGCTAGACCATATGCTTAGGGACGGCCTAGAAGATGCCTATGATCGTGGACGCACGATGGGTCAATTTGGGGAAGACTGCGCGCGTGAGTATGGGTTTGGTCGAGCAGAGCAGGACGAATTTGCAATTGAGTCCATTAACCGGGCCTGCAAGGCCAGTGAGAGTGGCGCCTTCAAAGACGAAATCGTTAAGATAAAAATAGAGTCACGTAAAGGGTCATCCATTGTTGAATCGGACGAAGGCCCGCGCACTGTAAACATCGAGAAAATTCCAAATCTCAAGCCAGCCTTTGCAACCGATGGCACCGTTACGGCGGCATCGTCTTCATCCATTAGTGATGGCGCGGCTGCGCTTGTTCTATGTCGTCAATCAATGACCGACACCCGTGGTATTGCTCCACTGGCACGAATCGTTGGTCATTGCAGCTTTGCACAGGAGCCCAGTCGCTTTGCCACAGCCCCCATTGGTGCCATTAATAAGTTGCTGCAACTAAACAACTGGCGTGTGGCAGACGTCGATTTATGGGAGATTAACGAGGCGTTTGCGGTGGTGGTTATGGCAGCGATGCAGCAGCTTCGAATCGACCACCGCCAGGTTAACGTTCATGGCGGGGCGTGTGCAATTGGGCATCCCATTGGGGCCTCGGGTGCACGAATTATCGTTACCTTAGTTCATGCCTTACGGCGTTTGGGAGCGCGCAGGGGCGTTGCAAGCCTTTGTATTGGGGGAGGCGAGGCAACGGCAATTGGTCTTGAGATTGCCTAAATCGGTCTGGCATAGGCTGTTATGAACATCGCATCCTACCTTTACCGCCAATGCCTTTTAAAGGCCAGTAAGACAGCCATTTTTTTCGGAACGACGCCCTGGGCAAGCTTTGAACAGTGGGGCCTACGAAGTAACGCGCTTGCCCTTCGCCTTCAAAAGCTCGGTCTAAAGCCCGGCGATCGCGTGTTGTTGCTCATGGTCAACCATCCGCGGTATCTCGAGCTTGTCTTTGCCTGTTGGTGGATAGGGCTTGTCGTTGTTCCGGTGAACTTTCGTCTCCATACCAAAGAGGTCGAATGGATTATTCAAAACTCAGGGGCGCAAACGGGGTTCGTGAGTGAGGGTCTTACGCGCACTGCGCTTTATGGGCTCACCCATCAAATCACCATCGAGTCTCAAGAGTTTTTAGGCTTGCTTGACGTTACGGACGGTAACAGCACCCTGCAAGAGCCTGCTGTGCTGCAGCCTGATGACACTGCATGGCTTTTTTACACCAGTGGCACAACGGGTCGACCCAAGGGTGTGCAGATCACGCATCGTAATCTTCTCTCGATGGGGCTTGGTTATTTTGCAGACGTGGATTTTGTTGGGCCTGATGATCGGATGGTCTATGCCGCTCCCATGTCCCACGGGGCGGGCCTCTACAGTGTTCCACATGTCATTGCTGGGGCCTGTCATGTGGTACCGGAATCGGGTGGAGTGAATGCGCAAGAACTCTTTGAGCTTGGCCGGGCCTTGGGGCCACTCTCAACATTTGCACCGCCAACCATCGTGAACAAACTCGTTCAATACGCAGAAGAAAGTGCCCTATCGCCCGAGGACTGCGCCAAGGTGTTTAAGACCATTGTGTATGGCGGTGCGCCAATGTATGTGGCAGATATGAAGCGTGCCTTGTCGGTCATGGGACCGCGCTTTGTTCAGATTTATGGTCAGGGTGAGACGCCAATGGTTGCAACCGTACTTTCTCGGCAAAACCTTATCAATCAAAGCCACGAAAGGTTTGAGCAGCGGTTGGCCTCGGTGGGGGTGGCACAAAGCCCCGTTCTTGTGCGAGTCGTCGACAGCGCGGGTAGCCCAGTTCCTGCAGGGCAGGTGGGTGAGGTGGCCGTGAGGGGTGACACTGTTATGAAGGGCTACTGGGAGAATCCCAGTGCGACCGCGGCAGCTGTAAGAGATGGATGGCTTCTTACCGGGGATATTGGGGTTTTTGATTCCGACGGGTTTTTGACCCTTAAAGATCGGAGCAAAGATTTAATCATTAGTGGCGGAGCGAATATTTACCCGCGAGAGGTTGAGGAGGCGCTTCTGATGAACCCTGCGGTTGAGGAGGTGGCTGTAGTGGGTGCGCCGGATCCAGAGTGGGGTGAGACTGTTGTTGCATTTGTCGTGACCCGAGGCGGTTATGAGCCTTCCCGTGAACAGCTTGACGCACACTGCATAGAGCTAATTGCTCGTTTTAAGCGACCCAAGCAGTACCGTTTTGTTGAGTGCTTGCCAAAGAACAATTATGGGAAGGTCTTGAAGATCAGACTTAGGGAGATGCTGTAGGTCATCTCGTTCTAATGGATCAGTCTTAGTCAAGGCAGCCTGCCATTTGCTTCAGAATGTAGGCTGTAGAGGCCCAAAAAATTGAGCAGAGTAAGC
>JAURFZ010000032.1 GCA_030834045.1 Burkholderiales bacterium | reverse complement strand
TACAAGATTAAAGGCAAGTATTTCAACGTAACAACCGAACGAACCATGATTCCTGAAATTGGTCAGGGATTTATTCTAAAGCCCTACCAGAGGCCCCATCCTCTCATTGTGGTTACCGCTGTTGCGCCGTTTTCAAAGGGGGTGACAAGCGCTGCTGCGAGGGGCTGGGAACCTATTTCCGCAAACTTCCTCCTGCCTGAATGGGTGAAGTCACATTGGCCGAGCTACGAGGAGGGTTGCAAGCTCGGTGGCCGGCCTGCCGATTCTGCAAACTGGCGCGTAGCAAGAAGCATATTTGTGACTGAAAATGACGACAAGCTAGCGAAACGCTACGGGCATTCTTCGGAGGGGCCGTATCACTTCTACTTCAAGCAACTTACCCGAAAGCTTGTCGGCGGTGGCCGATCAAATTTATTTAAACTTGACCAAAATGAGCCCGACGAAAACATAACCCCTGAGCGAATGACAAAGGAGTTGGTCTTTGCAGGAACTGTTAACGATGTTGTCGATCAGATTCTTGCGTTTCGTGAGAAGGTGGGTGATTTTGGAACTCTGCTCTACCCCTGCCATGACTGGCAAGACCCTGCTTTAGGCAGAAAGTCCATGCAACTCATGGCAGAGCAGGTTATGCCCAGAGTCAACGCCGCGATTGCAAAGGAAAAGAAGCTAGCTCCAGTGGCCGTAGCTGCCTAGGGTTGGAGGGGCTTAAGCCCCTCCCTACTGGGCAACAAACCATCTGTATATATCTTCGCCTGTCATCACCTGAACATCGGCTTCTTTTAAAACGCAATCCAAAAGTTTTTCGAATCCAGCAATTCGGTGCGGCACACCTGTTAAATAGGGATGCACACTTATTGCCATGACTCTGGCGGACTCCTGACTGTCTTGAATCATTCGCTCTAACTGCAACAACCCACGTTGGTAAAACTCGTCTGACCGGTGATTCTGAAGTGCGAAAACAGGAATATCGTTAAGTTCTACGGTATACGGCACGGACACTATCTTCTCAGGATGAGCGTCAAGCCAACATGGTTGGTCATCAATGACCCAGTCGGCAACATAACGAATGCCGTTGGCAGACAGGTAGTCCAGTGTGGAGTCTGTTTCTGTTAGTCCTGGGCTCTCCCACCCCACAGGTCCTCTGCCCGTTACCGACTTTATCGCCTGAACAGTTTTTTCAATCTCTCTGTACTGATCCTCAAGGCGATGCATGGGGCCTTGCACGAACCCGTGCCCCATGAATTCCCAGTTCTCTTTAAGTGCCGCTTCAGCAATGGCTGGATAGCTTGAGCAGACAATTCCATTGATCGCCATGGTCGGCCTGATACCCCTTTGCTTCAGGGCGTCAAAGATACGCCAGAACCCAACACGCATTCCGTACTCGTGCCATGCCCAGTTTGCAAGATCGGGCATTAATGGCTGCCCCATGGGAGGAGGCAGAACAGTGCGAGGCATGGCGTTCGCGATTGTCCAGTGCTCAACATTAACAATCACCCAGACAGCAAGTTTTTTGCCGCTAGCAAGCTTGAGTGATGGCCGACCCGCTATGGGGCTAAACGGTGCACGATCACTTAAAAGGGAACGCTTTTGATTCATTTTGTCTCCTGCGGAAAGCCCGCCTTTTGGGGCCATAAGTTAGAGAAGGGGAAGACCTCTGCTCGCTGATAGAGTCCAGCCCTCGTAAAGGGCTCGCTATCGAGCCATTTTCTTGCGTGAGGCACGGAGTCAAAATCGATGACAAGAAGGCTGCCGATCATGGTGATGCCGTCGTCTTCGTGGAGTGGCCCGGCAAATGCAATTCGATCGGCAACCTGACCTAGATAGAGCTTATGAGCAGGGCGATGTTCTTGACGTAGGCTCGCAGAACCGGGCTTGTCGATAAGAACGCAGGCGCAAAGCATAAGTGACTCTCCTTAAAAGCAGACTGCTTTATTCGGCATGCAGGTCAAGGGCCACCAAAAACCTTGACACCATGTTGTAGGTGGATATGACGCCCACGAGTTCAACGAGTTGTTGTGCCTCGAGCACTTTGAGAAGCCTGGCCTTTAGGTCTGACTCAACTTCAATCGACTGGGTCATTTGTAGCGCGATTTCTATGACGTCACGCTCAAGCGCGCCAAACACCTCGGGGACCTTGTTATTACTACCGAGCACATGAAGAGCCTCGCACTTTTCATTTGTGCCGCCTGCGGCTCGATAGAAAGGAAGGTGCTGTTCGAGTTCATATGGAGCTCGATTAACTATTGCTACGGCACAGATTGCAAGCTCGCGAAGTTGCGCGTCGAGCTTTAAGGACTGCCTAACCTTCGCAAGGTGACTGTTCCAACCCTCAGCAAAAGCGGGGCTGTGCAATAGCATTCGGTCAAGTTTGAGAAGCCTGCCCCCGCGCCGCTTTCTTATGGCGGTTACAAGGTCTGAGGGTTCAGTAATGTCTTCAGCAAGAGGTTCAAGCACTGGCATGGGGACGTGTATTTTTAAGGTTGAGAATAAATATCAACCTCTACTATAAATCCATATTGAGCAACTGCTCATTTGGGTACACCAATATCCACTCCAGGGCCTTGCGATACCCTGGAGTTTCAGAGAGAAGAAACTCTAATGCCCAGTGACGACCGTGCAGAGCTGCCCGTAGAAGCCAAGAATGCGATGGTAGTAACGATCGACCGTTGTGACGGTTGAAATGTTTGCGCTTTGTTTGGCAGCTTCAATGGAGGCATCACCCAGTGTTGCTGCCCCCAGGTAATTCTTCGAACAGCTTACTCCCCGTTTAGGTCCCGTAGGTTGTCCGGTAGCGGTCACCGCCTCAGCGTTTGATTGGAAGAAAAGAGCAGCACCCGTTTGGGACTGAATTCCTGTATTGGCGCAGCCTGAGAGACTAGCAGCTCCCATGCACAGGGCCAGAGCAGCGATAGAGCGATGAAATGCCATGGTTGGACTCTCAAAAGATTTGATATCTGTAAGGTCGACTAAGGCAGGAGACTCTTTAATGTTTTCTTTAACTGGCTCTAGAAGCGATCGCCTCGAACGAGCCTTTCCTGATCGGCGCTCAAGCTTGTCGCCTAAGCTTGTCGCCTAAGCAAGCGAGGGGGTCTCGTCGGGCTCATCATCCCCAACCATGGCCCTGTAAGCCGCCCAGGTGGCATGACCCACCCACGGCGCTGTGATAATTAGCAGTGGCATAAAGACAAGCAGGCTTCCGCCAACCAACACCACAATACAAAGGCCCCAGACCAGGCAGGCACCTGGATTTGCCCAGAGGGCTCGCACACTAGTGAAGACCGCCATCATGGTGTCGGCGTCTCGATCGAGCAGCAAGGGCATGGAGACCACCGAAATAGCAAACACAATGCCTGCAAAGACCAAGCCGACACCCGCCCAGACCAGCAGAAACTCAAGGTTCTGTGCCGAGATAATTTGGCCAAGCATGGACTGAAGGCTTGGGTAGTCATGGCTTGCAAAAAGGGCAAAGAGCACTACAGACACCCGCGCCCAGATCACCATAAAAAAGGTCAACATGGCTGCAAAAAAGGCAATGGATTTCCAGTTTCGTGTCCAGCTAAACCAGCTTTTGACCAGGCTTTGGGACTCGCCACGGTCGCGCTGCCGAGAGAGGTCGTAGACCCCGCAGCAGATGAAGGGACCCATCAAGAAAAAGCCTGCCGTAACACCCATGGTGGCCTGCCAGAAACTGCCATAAATGTAACCAATGGCATAGCCCATGAGCGCAAAAAACGCACCGTAATAGGCGGCCCGCATGCCACTGCACATGAACTCGTTCCAGCCCTGCCTAAGCCAGCGGAATGCCGAACTGATGGGCAGGTTCGCGTGGACAGCAATCATTGAGATTTCTCTTTGGCAAGTGCCTCACGTTCGGCATGCAGAAAAGCGCCATAGGCATTGAGCCGATTCGCAGCATCAAAGGCAGGCAGCTTTTTAAAACCCGACCAGTCTGCGCCCGCGTAGGCCTCGTCAAAACTCTGAAGGTTGGCCACAGACTCGGTCATGACTTTCCATAAGTGGTCAAGGTAACGGCGCGTGAGCTCAAGATCGGTTTGGGGTTCAGTGGAAATTTTTCCGTGGCCCGGAATAGCTACCTTAGGGGGTTTCTCGGCCATACGATTCAAAGCCTTAAGCCAGAGGCCAGGATGAGCGCTGCCCACGAAGGGCACACGGCCTGTGAAAAATAAGTCGCCGGCAAAGACCAGCCCAAGCTCTTCCACTCGCATCATCAGGTCGTCGGGTGCATGGGCACCAAGCCCGTCAATAAGCGTGAAGGTGTAGCGGCCAAGCCTAAAGCTTTCGTTTTGTCTGGCAGTTACCTTGGCCTTTCGTGGGGCAAGAACAAGACGGGTCTCCTCGTTCACCCAGGGAAAGAGGTCGTTACGCCGTTGCTCAAGACGCGCCTGGGTGTTGGGGTCGTTAAATACGTTCTTGGCCATGGGATGCGCAATGACCTGCACATCTGGACTTACAAAGCTTTGAATGCCATAGAAATGGTCGGCATGGTAATGGGAGACCACGACCAGCTTCACCTTCTCGCCACTGGCCTCTTCAATAAGTTTTCGGAATTTTGCACCTAGGGCCGGTGTGCCCAGGGTGTCAAAGACAACCAGGCCTTCGCCGGTGGCCACAGCGCCGGCATTAGAGATAAAGCCGGCATTGGCTGAGCTTGCCTGACCGGCCTGGCCTTGCACCACGTAGACATGCTCGCCAAAGCGCTGCAACTCCATGGGAGGGAGGTCATCAATGGCACCGTAGACCGGTGCCATGGCCACTAGAGTGAAAAGTGCAAGAAGGCCAAGAGCGGGCAGCCTTGCGAGACCCAACAAATTGTTCATACTCTGACTTCTCCCCTGTTGATCGACCGCGTATCGCTTTTTACCTTAACCACTCTTAGATCAATCCACTTTCGATGGCTTTAAGACTTCATCAGTGTCCAAGGGCTACCCAAGAGCCTAAGCGCTTAATGACGCCTATTGTTCCCCTTTATGCGTTTTGTTGCATGTTGCAATGCAGAAGTCTCTAAAAGATCTCATTAATGAAGATGGCTTTCGTCACTGGTACGAGGGCGAACTTATTCGAGCCTTTGGTCTTATGGCCCTTGGTGTTCTGCTTCTCATTTTGGGCGTAAGTGCGCTGGAGGTGTTTTTCAACCTGGGCCCTGGATGGCCGCTTGACCGCCTGGCGGCCTTGGCCTCAAGCCTTATTGGTGTTTTTCTAGCAGGCCTTTGCTGGCTTAAGTTTTCAAGCCTCATTGCCCGTGCAGAGCTTCTTGCTAATCAGGCCGTCTGCTCAAACTGCCAGGCCTATGGTCGCCTTCTAGTGGATGACGAGCGGCTTGATACCGAAAGCCTTGAGCGCGTGCTGAACTGCACCTGCCAGAAGTGTCAGCATCGTTTTGTGATGAGCTGTGCTTAGTTCGAAGACCTCCACTCGCGATGTTGTGAATGTGGCCTTGTTTGCCGCACTGATTGCTTTGTTTGGCCTGGTGCCTCGTATTGACCTGCCCTTTTTGGCGGGCGTGCCCATTACGGTGCAAACTCTAGGCGTTATGCTTGCGGGGCTTCTGCTTGGGCCGCGGCTTGCAGCTTTATCGGTGCTGTTGTTCTTGTTCATGGTGCTGCTCGGTGCGCCGTTTTTATCAGGCGGGCGCGGGGGTCTGGGTGTTCTTTTTGGTCCAACGGTTGGCTTCTTACTTGGCTGGATTCCGGGTGCCCTTGTGGTGGGGCTTGTTTATTTGGGTCTTACTCAGCCTGCCCCGAATGCTCAGAAGTACCGAGTGCCGCGTCGCGGCCTCTCAATTTTCTTTGCCGCTGCACTGGCAAGTTTTTTAGGTGGCGTTTTGGTCATCTACGCGCTTGGAATTCCCATGCTTGCCTGGCGCGCCAACATGGCCCTTGAGCAGGCTGCCGCAGTAAGCCTGGCCTTTCTTCCTGGAGACATTCTTAAGCTGGTTATTGCGGCAAGCATCGCACGAGCTCTTCATCGTCAGCCAGTGTATGTGGGCGAGGACGAGGACAAGGACGAGGACAAGGACGGGTGAGGCTGCTTGTTGTGGCGGTTACAGCGCGGCAGCCCACCTGGCTTGAAGACGGTGTAGCCCAATACCTCCAAAGGCTTCCTAAAGACTGGGCGCTTGAACTAAAAACCGTGAAGCCCGAGTCCCGGCAGACCGGGAAAACCGTGGAGCAGATGATGGCCCTTGAGGCTCAGCGAATCGAGAACGCACTGCCTGCAGGGGCTTGGCGCGTGGTGCTTGATGAGAAAGGCCAGGGCCTGCTTACAACTCAGTTTGCCGAGAAGCTTCAGGCCTGGCAGCAAAGCCATGGCTGCATTGCTTTTATTATTGGAGGGCCTGACGGCCTTGCACCTTCCGTTAAAGAGGCTGCCCATGCAAGGCTGCGGTTGTCGGATATGACCCTGCCCCATGGACTTGCCAAGCTTTTGCTTGCTGAGCAGCTCTATCGCGCACATTCTTTGCTGGTGGGGCATCCTTACCATCGGGAGTAGTCACTGGGCCTTAAGGACTTTAATGCCGTAGTGAGCCCAGATCGCATCTGCAGTTACAGCGGTTAAGCCTTCGACTTTGACCTGGGAGATCATTAGTCGATCGAAGGGGTCATTGTGAATGTCAGGAAGGTTTGCTGTATGGATGACATGGGTGTCTGAAATATTCAAAATCTGTCCGCCCACATTCAGAAACTCGTCACGAAAGACGACGGGATTTATTTCTAATTTGCCTAGACGATACTTAATAGCAACCTCCCAGATGCTTGCTGTTGATACAAGGCACCTGCTTTTCTCCAGCCTCTCCAGCGTTGAGGCTGTTAGCTTTTTACTTCCTACGAGCCACCAGAGAACGATCTGAGTGTCGAGAAGGAGAGCCATTTCGTGGGCTCTAACGGCCGTTGAATAGCTTCGAGACCTCCGCATCGAGATCTTTTGTGAAGGCATCGTCCACGTTATGCAGTTTGCCTGCCAAGACACCTTTGTTCCTAAGGCCAGGCATGCTGGTGCATGGAACAAGCCTAACCTGCGGCTCACCATTACTTGCGATGATCACCTCTTCTCCGGCGAGCGCGGACTTTACGAGCCGGGATAGCTGATTCTTTGCATCAAGCATATTTACTTGCATGGTGTTTGATTCCTAGATGGGGTTTCCTCGGAAAAAGGCAAAACCGAGGTCTTATGCTACACCTCTTGGCTAGGTTAGCCAAGAGTCTAGCCTCTTGCTAATCCTGGTCGAAGGAGGCCCTTTCACAGGCCGCAGGCCAGCCTGTTGCTAAGTCGTCTTCAGGAGCCGCCGAAGTTTATTCAGATCCTGGCTGGACCCCGACAGGTTAAAAAAACCACGCTGGTGCAGCATGTGGCCGATATGCTGGGCGATCAGGTTTTGTACGCCGCTGCAGCCGTTTGTTTTGATTTTGGATGAGGTTCAGAAGGTGCCGCGCTGGTCGGAGGCTGTAAAGGCGTTATGGGATCAGAGGCCAAAGGGCAGAGCTCAGCCCATACATCTGGTGTTGTTGGGTTCGTCACAATTTTTGGTGCAACACGGACTCACCGAAAGCTTGGCAGGGCGGTTTGAGTTAATTCGACTTCCGCATTGGTCGTTTTCTGAGATGCGCGAGGCCTTTGGCTTTCGCTTTGAAGATTACATTTGTTTTGGCGGTTACCCCGGCCCAGCGAGCCTCATTCAGACCCCGGAGCGATGGATTCGCTACCTGCAGGATGCCATTGTGGAGCCGGCTATCTCGCGTGATGTCATGAACCTTGCCCGAATAGACAAGCCCGCCCTCATGCGCAGTCTTATGCAACTGGGCTGCGCGTACTCAAGCCAGGTCTTGTCTTATCAAAAAGTCATGGGTCAGTTACAAGATGCGGGTAACACCACCACACTTGCCAACTACCTGCATCTTCTCGCCTCGGCCTGGATGGTCACCGGCCCAAGCGCTGCCAGAGACCATCCCGAAACCTGGGGGCGTCTTGTGGAATCGGCCGTGGGGCCCCACCTGCTTAACACGGCAAGCCCAGGTATGCAGATCACCTATTTTAGAGATATCACTGCCCTGCCTAACGTGTAGCCTACCCCACTCGTTGGCGTCGGCTCTGCAGCATGGCCACGTTCATCTCGGGGTTGAGCTCCGAGGCATAGAACTTCTCAATCATCTCCACCGAGGTGCGTGCATTCTTGGCCAGTGTTAAGAGATCAATACCCTGGCCATAGAGCAGCCGAAAAGTAATGGCGGTATGTCGCAGGCTATACAGCGTGCGGTTCTGACCCCGCGCACCTTGCCGCAGGCCTGCAGCCTCAAGGATGCGACGAAACTGCACATCCATAAGCATCATGGCAGTCTTGCGGTTAGACACCTCGGGGTAGAAAAGGTAATCGTCTGAGGCCGCATGCCCATGCGCCTGGGCGTAAGCAAGAATCTGCTCATAGATGCGCACGGCAGGACGCAGAGTAATGATTTTCTCGGTGTGCTTTTTACTTTCGGGTAAGACCAGGCGTAGGTAGGTGTGCCGGCCACGCACTACCTGCACATGCTGATGTTGAATGTTGCGCAGAT
This sequence comes from Burkholderiales bacterium, assembly GCA_030834045.1. Classification (GTDB taxonomy): domain Bacteria; phylum Pseudomonadota; class Gammaproteobacteria; order Burkholderiales; family Burkholderiaceae_A; genus Hahnella. The sequence continues at coordinate 3,948 of JAURFZ010000032.1, read as the reverse complement.
CGGTGGGGCGCACAAAGCTGTTCACCATGAAGGCAATCATCCAGCGAAACCACACGGGTGTGGGCATGTCTTTGGCAAAGAGCCCGCCTTGGCGATCGCGATGCGAGGGGGTGTAGCCACCCTCGGGCCTCACTAAGGTGGACTGATGCTTGGCGCAGTGCCAGAGTTTTAAGAGTTCGCAGGGCGTAAAGCCGCCGCGGGGAGTGCTTTCGCTGCGCACTTTGGGAAAGGCGGGCAGCCCTGCAATGTGTTCATGCACCAAGGCCCAGTTCAAGACCTTGCGAACCGCAATTAGTAGCTGCCGAATGGTGGCGTTGTGCAGCTGCTGGCGTGAAAGCTCGTCCACGAAACGCATGAGCTGGGGGTACTGAATGGCGTCAATAGTCGTACCACCAAAAAACGGCAACAAATGCTTCTCACAGCGCATCTCAAACAAGCGCACGGTCTGCGTACTTACCTCGTGTCGAACCGCGCGGGCGCGCTCCGCGATGATGGTCTGTGCGACCACCCAATTAAACCCAGGTGTTTCAAGGGCCAGCGATGCCTGATTCATCTATGTCTCCTACTACCCAACGAGTTGAACATGAGTCGCAAACAATGCCCACTCGAGTTTTATGTTTTGTGAAATAGTTCTTTAGGTTTTTCTTAATCAATTCGTAACAATTAGTAGAAAAAAACCCCGGCACTGGGCCGGGGCTGGGTAGTTAGGCTAATCAGAAGCTATGGCGAACACCAATTGATACAACGTTGGGATCTTCACCAGCTTTTGCAGCGAGCTTGGGGCCGCTTGAGCCACTACCCCTATAGGATGCACCGCTCTCGTTGTTGACCGCAACGTAAGCCAAATAGACATTGGTCCTCTTACTTAGGTCATAAATAAATGAGGCGTTTGTAGCGGTGTAATCCTTGGTCTGCCCATCTTGGTCATGCTTAAAGTAATCGACGGTAACCTTCATTCCCTTCGCAATAGGGAACTGAACACCCAGACCGCTGCGTTTGTAGTCGCTCGAATCGCTTCCATCTAGGTCGAAGTCAATGTATCGAACATTTACTTTGCCCATACCGAAATCGTAGGTGACTGCAACGCCAGTTTCTGTATCGTCTGTCGCGCTTTTCCCACCGTTATTCGTAGCGTAAGCCAACTCGGCACTAATTGGCCCCGCCTTGTAAGCTAGACCTAGCTCAGTAAACTGACCCTTATCGTCATCGGTAGCTGTTTCAGACCCCACCGAGTAGATAACCTTGGCCCTCAGTCCAGCAAGGCTAGGGGTCGAATAGATGACGCTGTTGTCGGTTCGGTTGCGCTTACCGCCGATGTCAGAGAGGTTACCGTTAAGCCCCCCACTCAGAGAGTTCATCGTATTGCCTGTATCTTTGCCGAGGTGGATCGAGCCGAAGCCGCCGGATAGGCCAACTAGAGCTCCACGATCGCCCAATACGAGGGCCCGGCTCTCATCGGTATTGATTTGTGATGCAACTGTAAAGTCAGCCTTAAGGCCCCCCCAAGGCCCTCTGCACCCTTAAGAACAAGCTGGTTCGTGGAGATGATGCCGCTGGCGATGGTGGTCTGGGATGATCCAACCGAATTCTTAGATGTCGTGGTGATCGATGTATCAATACGGCCGCTAATGGAAACCTGCGCCATTGCGGGAACGGCCAGCGTTGCGGCCACGGCAGCAGCAATAAGATGCTTTTTCATTCAGTACTCTCCTAAGGCCTTGAATACGAAATGAGCACCAAAAACCCTTGCCGCGTCCGTCGCTTAATTAACGAGGCATAAAGGCAGAGTTTTTCTTAATACTTTTGAAACGAAACTATGTCTTTCGACTTTTTTAGAACCTACGAACACCATCTCCGTCAGAAAGTTGTTGCTTAGGAGTGACAGGTCTGAAATGGAACCGTCACCCAGAAGAAACAAATCAGGCCTGTGCGGCCTCCTCAAGCGCGAGTTTCTGGGCCAGTCCAATGTAGGTTGAAGGCGTGAGCCTCAACAAAGACTCTTTAACGGGCTTGGGAAGCTTGAGTTTTTGCATAAAAGCCTTCAGCGTTTCTTCGGTAATTCCCTTGCCTCGGGTAAGTGCCTTTAACTGCTCGTAGGGTTCGGGCAGTCCGTAACGACGCATCACTGTTTGAATGGGCTCGGCCAGAACTTCCCAAGAGGCGTCCAGGTCTTGCGCCAACCGCGCCTCGTTGACTTCAAGCTTACCCATTCCCTTTAGGCAGGAATCGAAGGCCAGAAGGCTATGCCCAAGGCCAACCCCCATATTTCGAAGCACGGTGGAGTCGGTAAGGTCGCGCTGCCAACGGCTTACAGGAAGCTTCTCGGCAAGGTGGCTAAGCACCGCATTGGCAAGGCCTAAGTTGCCCTCGGCATTCTCAAAATCAATTGGGTTCACCTTATGTGGCATGGTGGATGAGCCCACCTCACCCTCTTTAAGTTTCTGCCCGAAGTACCCTAGGGAAATGTAGCCCCATACGTCGCGGCAGAAATCAAGCAAGACCGTGTTGAACCGAGAAAGCGCATGGAAGTAGGCGGCCATGTCGTCATGGGGCTCAATTTGCGTAGTGTGGCTGTTAAACCGCAGGCCAAGGCCTTCAACAATCGACCGCGAAAATACGGGCCACTGCACCTCGGGCACGCTTGCAAGATGCGCGTTGTAATTCCCCACCGCACCATTCATTTTGGCGCGCAGTTCAATCGCTAAAAATTGGTCCCTCGCCCCACGCAGTCGAGCGCGTATATTGGCAAGCTCCTTGCCAAGCGTTGTGGGCGACGCAGTCTGACCATGGGTTCGCGAGAGCATAGGCAGGGCGGCATGGGTCTTTGCTAGCTCGCCAAGCTTATGAATGAGCCTCTGGATCTGGGGAAGCAGAACCTTGCGCCTTGCCTCCTCTAACATCAGGGCGTGGGCCACGTTATTAATGTCTTCGCTGGTGCATGCAAAGTGAATAAATTCAATGGCATTAAGAAGGCTTGGCTCACTGCTTTTTGCAGCCTTTTCTTTTAAAAAGTACTCCACCGCTTTGACATCGTGGTTGGTGGTGGCCTCAATGTCTTTAATACGCTGCGCGTCTTTGGTGGAAAATTTCTTAACCCATTGGTCAAGCTGGCTCGTCGCCTTTTTAGAAAGGGGTGGAAGTTCGGTCAGGCCAAGACCTGCTAACCCCTTAAGCCAAGCCACCTCGGCCTGCACGCGGCAACGAATAAGCCCAAACTCCGACAGGATTTCCCGAAGGCCATCAACTTTGCTTGCGTAGCGGCCGTCGAGGGGCGAAAGCGCGGTAAGTGGAGTACTCATGATTTTAGAATTGTGACACGGTCATAGATAAATCTTTTCGCTTGGCGCTATACTTCGACGCCTCTAACCCGACTTCCTTTCTATGAAAATCATTGGCTCTGTAACTAGCCCTTACGTTCGTAAGGTGCGCATTGTTGCTGTTGAAAAGCGACTTGAATACCAATTCGTCCCCGAAGATGTCTGGTCCGCGGCTACAGGAATTGGCGCGCAAAACCCTTTAGGCAAGGTGCCCGTGCTTCTATTGGAGGACGGTTGCGTCTACGATTCGCGCGTTATCGCCGAGTACCTTGACTCCCGTGCGCCCACACAACGCCTTATTCCAGAAGGTAATCGTGAACGCACCACCGTTAAGACGCTTGAGGCCTTGGCTGACGGCATCTGCGATGCGGCAGTTTCAATGATTACAGAGCGACGCTTTCACGACGAGAATGCGCTAAGTCGGGACTGGATGGCCCGTCAGGCCGAAAAGGTTGATCGTGCCTTGGCGGTGATGAGCCAGACCCTCGGGAAAGATCAGTTCATGAACGGGCGTGCCTTTTCTTTAGGTGACATCGCCTGCGGCGTCGCCTTGGGCTACCTTGAGCTTCGCTTCCCTGAAAACACCTGGAAGCAGGCTTACCCGAACTTGCTTGATTTTTATGGCCGCATG
>JAURFZ010000031.1 GCA_030834045.1 Burkholderiales bacterium | reverse complement strand
CGCTGGTGCGCTCTCACCCGCGAACCCAACGCAAGGCGGCTCGGAGCGGCGCGCCGACGAACGGAAGGCTGATCTCGCTCGGCTCGTCAACGCTTGCGAGGAAGCCGATGAGGAGGAGTGCCGCGCCGAGCAGCTTGCCGAGCGCATAGGCCCATCGGCAACCGAGGCTGTCTCATGAGCCGCGTTGCCGTTCTTATGGGCGGGCATTCGGCCGAGCGCGAGATCTCCTTGCGCTCAGGAGCAGGCGTTTTGCAGGCCCTGCAGGCCAGGGGGGTTGATGCCTTTGGTTTTGATCCGGCCGAGCGGCCGCTGCAGGACCTCCTTAAAGAAGGGGTTGAGAGGGTCTTTATTGCCTTGCATGGGCGCTATGGGGAGGACGGTTGCGTGCAGGGGGCTCTGGAGCTACTGGGTATTGCTTACACCGGCTCGGGTGTCATGGCATCGGCCCTTGCCATGGATAAGCTCATCACAAAACGCATCTGGATGACCCATGGCATCCCAACGCCAGCCTTTGCTAAAGCCAATGACGCCTCACCCGCTGAACTGGTTAAGGCCCTGGGCCTTCCCTTGGCGGTTAAGCCCTCCCGCGAGGGCTCCTCACTTGGCTTTACAAAAATTGAATCTGAAAACCAGCTTGCCGAGGCCATTGCCAAGGCACGCCATTTTGATGACGCCGTTGTTGTTGAGGCCTTTGTTTCGGGTCGGGAGTTCACAGTGAGCCTGCTGCAAGAGGCTGGGGGCACGGTGCGTGCATTGGATGTCATTGAAATCGTCGCGCCCGAGGGCGCCTACGACTACCAGAACAAGTACTTTGGCAATGCGACACGCTACGAATGCCCTGCGGCGATTCCTTCAGAGCTTGCCGACCTGATGAAGGCCCTTAGCTGCAAAGCCTTTGAAGCCCTCGACTGTGAGGGCTGGGCCAGGGTCGATATCCTCTGGGACGACCATGCGCCCAATGCGCAGCCCCAGCTCCTTGAGCTCAATACCAGCCCGGGCATGACCGACCACTCCTTGGTTCCCATGGCCGCGCGGGAGTCTGGCCTTGGCTACGAAGACCTGGTCCTTGCGATTCTTAAGTCGGCCCGTCTCAAGCAGTGCGCCTTGCCGGCACCAGGTAGGCAGGCGCAGACATGATCGGCATGCTCTTTCGCACCTCCCAGACACTCTGGCGATCGCCCTTGGCCATTAATCGTTTTGCCACTGGCCTTGTCTGGCTTGCCCTCTTGGCAGGCCTGGCAGCGGTTGCGCTCTGGGTGGCGGGTCAGCCCGCCTTTGCCCTGAGGTCCGTGCAGGTGGTCTCTCTTGGGCCTCCCATTGCAAACCTAACCAAGTCCGATATCCGTCAGGCTATTGAGCAGGCGGGCCATGGAACTGCACTGACCACCCCGCTTCATGACCTTCGTGCCGTTATTGAAGACCATGCCTGGGTGCGCCAGGTGTCGATGCGTCGCGTCTGGCCGAACCGCCTGCTGGTCTGGGTGGAAGAGCACCGGCCTACTGCCATCTGGGCTGACGGCCAGCTTATAAACAGTTATGGGGAGCTTTTTTCAGCAGAGGCTGACCTCGATCAGGTTCAAGAGCGTCTTGGCTGCCAGATGCCTCGACTGGTTGGACCGGTGGGCAGTCATTGGCGTGTCATGGAGCGCGCCATAGCACTGCAGGGAACCCTTGCCTCGCATAGGAGGGTCTTAACGCGACTTGAGCTTACCGAGCAACTCTCGTGGAAGGCGGTGCTCGATGGTGGACTCTTGGTTGAGCTTGGCCGCGATCAACTTCCAAGCAGCCCGCTTGAGCGCCTCCAAGGCCTACTCGTACGACTTGAGAGCCTGGAGGCCTCGCTGCAGAGCAAGTCGGGCATGCAGAAAGTTGCCCTTGCCGACCTTCGCTATGCAAATGGATTTGCCTTTCGGGCCGTGGCTGCCAGCGCACTGCCCGCAGGCAGTCAGAAGCGCCCGGGTTTTAAGTCGCGAAGCTGCCTTCCCCTTGACTCTTTATCTCATTTAGAAGGACCCGATGGCCATGGCCCGTGACCCCCAGAAGAATCTGCTGGTTGCCCTCGATATTGGCACCTCCAAAATTGCAGTTGTCGTTGCGCAAATTGAACCCGACGATCGCATTCAGGTGGTTGGCCTGGGTCAGTGCGAAAGCGAAGGCTTAAAAAAGGGCGTGGTGGTCAACATTGACGCTACGGTCGCGTCCATTCAAAAGGCCCTGGAAGAAGCCGAACTTATGGCGGACTGCAAAATTGACGCCGTCTGGACAGGCATTGCAGGCAGTCATATCCGCAGCTTTAACTCAAGCGGCATGGTGGCCATTAAAGAAAAAGAGGTCACCCAGGCCGACGTGGACCGCGTCATTGAAACGGCAACCGCGGTCAGCATTCCCGCCGACCAGCAGATTCTGCATGTACTTCCACAAGACTTTGTGATTGATGGGCAGGAAGATGTCCGGCAGCCTCTGGGCATGAGTGGTGTCCGGCTTGAAGTGCGGGTGCATATCGTGACTGGCGCCGTTGCCGCCGCCCAGAACATTATTAAGTGCATACGACGCTGCGGCCTTGAGGTGAGCGAACTTATGCTGCAGCCCCTGGCCTCAAGCCATGCGGTCTTGACCGAGGATGAGAAAGAGCTTGGCGTCGCCCTGGTTGATATGGGTGGTGGCACCACCGACATCGCTATCTTCTCGGGCGGCGCTATTCGCCACACAGCCGTTATTCCCATCGCAGGCGATCAGATTACCAATGATATTGCCATGGCCCTGCGTACACCGACCAGTGAGGCCGAGGAAATCAAGCAGCGTTATGCCGTGGCCAAGCAGGCCCTTGCCAACTCTTCCGCAAGTTTTGAGGTGCCAGGCTTAGGCGATCGTGCGCCCCGTCAGCTCTCCCACCAGTCGCTTGCTGCTGTGGTTGAACCTCGCGTGGAAGAACTCTTCTCGCTTGTCGCCCAGGTTATTCGCGAGAGTGGCTACGAGGAACTCTTGTCATCGGGCATCGTGCTCACCGGCGGAACTGCCCAGATTCCAGGGATGGTCGAGCTTGGTGAAGATGTCTTTTTAAAACAAGTTCGTGTGGCCCGCCCGATGTACTCGGGAAGCCTTGCGGACCTTGTCTGCAGCCCCCGCTATGCCACTGCCCTGGGGTTGCTCGAGGAGGCACGTCGGCAGTGGTTACGCGGTGGCGTGGTGTCGAGGCAGACGGGTGGTTTCCGTGACACCTGGCAGCGCATGAAGTCATGGTTTGTGGGGAATTTCTAAATTAAGAAGCCAAGGAGAGAGGTATGTCATTTGAAATGCTTGAAACAGAAACAGCCGGGACGGTGATTAAGGTTGTCGGCGTAGGCGGTGCCGGCGGCAATGCCGTTGCCCATATGATTCGTCGGGGTGTGCAGGGCGTGGAGTTCATCTGCGCCAATACCGATGCCCAGAGCCTTGCCAAATCAAAAGGCACTCTAGCCTTGCAGCTTGGCAGCTCGGGCCTGGGTGCAGGCGCAAAGCCTGAGGCGGGCCGCGCGGCTGCGGAGTCTGACAAGGCACGTATTGCCGAGGCCCTTGATGGCGCGCATATGGTTTTCATTACCGCAGGCATGGGCGGTGGAACCGGCACGGGAGCAGCGCCTGTGGTTGCCGAGGTCGCCAAGGACAAGGGGGCACTGACCGTGGCCGTGGTCACCAAGCCCTTCTCATTTGAAGGTGGCAAGCGCATGCGTGCGGCCGAGCAGGGTCTTGAAGAGCTGCAGGGCAAGGTGGACTGCCTGATTGTCATTCTTAATGAAAAGCTTGAAGAGGTTCTTGGTGATGACATTACCCAGCTCGAGGCCTTTGCTGCTGCAGATGACGTTCTTAACAACGCCGTGGCGGGCATTGCGGAGATTATTAATGTCGAAGGGCTTGTGAATGTGGACTTCGAAGACGTGAAGACGGTGATGGGCGAGCAGGGCAAGGCCATGATGGGCACAGCGACAGCCAGTGGGCCCGACCGCGCGCGCATCGCGGCCGAACAGGCGGTTCGCAGCCCCTTGCTCGAGGGCGTGGACCTGTCGGGTGCCCGCGGTATTCTGGTGAATATCACGGCCAATGGCTCGTTAAAGCTTAAAGAAACCAAGCTGGCCATGGAGACCATTCGCAACTTCGCTGCCGAGGACGCCACCATTATTTTTGGTACGGTGCACGACGAGGCCATGGCCGACAACCTTCGCGTCACGGTTGTGGCCACGGGCCTTGGCCGTCTTGTGCAGCGGCCCAAGCTTGTGGCGCCCGTGAAGCTGCCTGTCTATCGAACCGGAACCGATGATATGGCAGGTTCTCGGGCCGATGCGAACGACTATGAGGCCGCTCCAGGTTCTCAAGAAGGCTCAGCCGCTGGCAATGCCTATGCAGGCTACGAGGCTCCTGCCATCTGGCGACAGCCTCCAAAGAGCGAGGCCGCAGCCCGCGTGCTTGCGCTTGAGGAGGGCGGCATGGACCGCCTGGACATTCCTGCCTTCCTTCGAAAGCAGGCTGATTAAAGACTGGTTTACTCTTACGCTTCTTAGATGCAACCCATGCCTAGGCCACTGCCTGGCCTAGGCACCCTCTTTCTGGAGAAAAAACCATGACCATCCAAGTCGGGCAGGCACTGCCCAATGTCACGCTTTACGAGTTTATTGAAGAAGAAACCCCCGGCTGCGCCGTGGGGCCGAACGCCTTTCAGGTCGCCGACATGGTGAAGGGCAAGACCATTGTTATTTTTGGCCTGCCTGGGGCTTACACGCCCACCTGTTCGGCCAAGCACGTGCCAGGCTATGTTCAGCATAATGCGGCTTTAAAGACCAAGGGCGTCGATGAGGTCTGGTGTGTTTCGGTCAACGACGCCTTTGTTATGGGGTCGTGGGGACGCGAGCTTGGCACAAAGGGTAAGGTCCGTATGTTTGGCGATGGCAATGCCGAGTTCTCTCAGGCCGTCGACTTAACTCTCGACCTGACAGGTCGCGGCATGGGTATTCGCTCCAATCGTTATGCCATGCTGGTCAAAGACGGTGTGGTCAAGGCCCTTCACGTGGAAGAGCCGGGCAAGTTTGATGTTAGCAGTGCCGAGGCCATGCTTGCGCTTCTGTAGTTTTTTCAAGCGTCGTTATTAAGTCGTGTTACGCCAGCGCACCCTGGGCCGACCTGTTGCCGTTCAAGGCATCGGTCTGCACAGCGGTGCACCGGTTGAGTTGCAGCTTGAGCCTGCACCCGCCGACTCGGGCATTACCTTTTGTCGAACAGACCTTCCACCCCCCAACCGCATCACAAGCCATGCAGCCGCCGTGGGAGACACACAAATGGCCTCCACACTTTCAAGTGGCGCGGTGCGTGTGGCAACGGTGGAGCACCTTATGTCGGCCCTCTCGGGTCTTGGCGTTGACAATGTCTTGGTTGGCGTCAATGCGGCCGAGATTCCCATTATGGATGGCAGTGCCGCGAGCTTCGTCTACTTGATTCATTCGGCAGGTATTGCCGAGCAGGACCAGCCTAAGCGGTTTGTTGAAGTGACCGCCCCCATCGAGGTGAGGGATGGCGAAAAATACGCCCGCCTCGAGCCCTACTTCGGCTTTCGTCTGTCCTTCTCCATTGACTTTCAGCATCCTGCCATTGACCAGACCGGGCAGAAGGTTGAGCTTGATTTTGCGCAGACCTCCTTTTTAGATGAGATTGCGCGCGCCCGTACCTTTGGCTTCATGCGCGATGTCGATCATCTTCGCGCCAAGGGGCTTGCCCAAGGCGGCAGCCTGCGCAATGCCATCGTCATGGATGAGCGTCGAATTCTGAATAAAGGCGGGCTCCGTCAGACCAACGAATTTGCCATGCACAAGGCCCTCGATGCCATTGGCGATCTCTATCTGCTTGGCCGGCCCCTTCTTGCCCATTACTCGGCTTACAAGTCTGGCCACGCGCTTAACAACCAACTGCTTCGCGCCTTGTCGCAGCAGACAAATGCCTGGCGGGAACGGGTCTTCGATCGGCTCAGTGACGCTCCTGCCGCCTGGGCGCGTCAGTGGTCCTGGCAGTAAAAGGCCCGTAGCCTCTGGCGTGCCTGCTCGGGCGGGCTGGGTCGAGGGGCAAGCCGGCGGCCGGCCGTGGGTGCCATGCTTAAGGCGCCCGGCATACCGACCCGAATTCGCACCGACTGAAACCCCTTTTGTTCAAGCCTTACCCTCTCCGTCAGGCTCGGCAGAAAGAGCCGCAGTCGCGACTGGGCGGCGTGGTGGACAACAACAAGCAGCAGAACCGTTCCACGAATACCCGTGACGGGGTTGTCACGCTGAACCGAGACGACAAGCCGGTCAAGTGCCGACTGGCCAATGGCTGAGAGCAGGCCGGTAACCATCTGCCGAAGCGCCTGGCGCTCGGCAAGGCTCCGGTGGATTGCCAGGGAGCAGGTGGCAAGCTGGGCTAGGTCTCGAAACGGGGTTGCCATGCGGCTCATGCTACCCTAAGCGGCTTATGATTTCGCGATTACTGTCCTCCATTTTTGGAAGCCGGAACGACCGGCTGCTTAAAAAATACCAGGCACGCGTGGCGGCTATCAACGCCCTCGAGCCCGCCATGCAGGCCCTCTCTGACGATCAGTTAACGGCAAAGACCGCTGAGTTTCGTCAGCAATTGGCCGATGGCAAAAAGCTCGAGGAGCTGCTCGTGCCCGCCTTTGCCGTCTGCCGCGAGGCCGGCCGCCGTGTGCTGGGTATGCGCCATTTCGATGTCCAGCTGGTGGGTGGCATGGTTTTACACGAAGGCAAGATCTCGGAAATGCGCACCGGTGAGGGAAAGACACTGGTGGCAACCCTTGCGGCCTACCTGAATGCGCTTGAAGGCAAGGGCGTTCATGTGGTGACCGTGAACGACTACCTTGCAGCCCGCGATGCGCAATGGATGGGGCGGCTTTATTCCGCTCTCGGTCTAACCACCGGCATGAACCTCTCGCAGCTTGACCATGACGCTAAGCAGGCGGCTTACGCCTGCGACATTACCTACGGCACGAATAACGAATTCGGCTTCGATTACTTGCGCGACAACATGGTCTCGGAAATAGCCAACCGTGTGCAGCGCGGGCTGAACTACGCCATCGTTGATGAGGTCGACTCCATCCTTATTGACGAGGCCCGCACACCTCTTATTATTTCGGGCCATGCTGACGACTCCCCCGACCTTTACCTCAAGCTCAACAGCATGCCTGCCAAGCTCAACCGTCAGCCTCTCGAGGACGGCCCGGGCGATTATTTTCTGGACGAAAAAGGCCGCCAGGTTAACCTGTCAGACTCGGGCTTTGAGAAGGCTGAACAGCTTCTTGGTGAGATGGGCCTGCTTGCCGAGGGCTCAAGCCTTTACGACTCCGCCAACATAAGTCTGCTGCATCACCTCATGGCCGCCCTTCGGGCCCATACCCTGTACTTTCGCGATCAGCAGTACGTGGTCCAGAACGGCAAGGTTGTCATTGTTGATGAATTCACAGGCCGCCTCATGGCCGGAAGGCGTTGGTCCGATGGCCTTCATCAGGCCGTTGAGGCCAAAGAGGGGGTGGGCATTGAGCCGGAAAACCAGACCCTTGCCTCCATTACCTTTCAGAATTACTTTCGCATGTACGCCAAGCTTGGCGGTATGACGGGCACAGCCGATACCGAGGCCTTTGAGTTTCAACAAATCTATAGCCTTGAGACCGTTATTGTTCCCACCCATCGGCCCATGGTTCGAAAAGACCTGCAAGACCAGATCTTTCGCACCGTGGAAGAAAAATTCGAGGCCATCGTGGCCGACATTCAAGAAAGGCATGCCAAGGGCCAGCCTATTCTGGTGGGTACAACTTCTATTGAGAATTCTGAACTGCTCTCGGCAGCCCTTCAGAAGGCTGGCCTTGACCATCAGGTACTCAATGCCAAGCAGCACGAGCGCGAGGCTCAAATTGTGGCCCAGGCCGGTCGACCGGGAATGATCACCATTGCTACCAATATGGCAGGTCGTGGAACCGACATTGTTCTTGGCGGCAATGTTGAAAAACAGATCGAAACGCTTGACCAAGACGCTCTGCTCGACCCCGGCGCACGCGAGCAACAATCAGAAACGCTCCGGTCGGAATGGCAGTCTCTGCACGACCAGGTGATTGCGGCAGGCGGCCTTCACATAATTGGAACCGAACGCCACGAGTCACGGCGTATTGATAATCAGCTGCGAGGCCGGGCAGGCCGTCAGGGTGACCCGGGCTCCTCAAGGTTTTACCTCGCCATGGACGACCCGTTGCTGCGAATTTTTGCCGGCGATCGCATGAAGGCCATTATGGACAAGCTTGGCGTGCCGCGGGGCGAGCCCATTGAGGCAGGCATGGTCTCACGCTCCATTGAAAGCGCCCAGCGCAAGGTTGAGAACCGCAACTTCGATATTCGTAAGCAGCTTTTGGAATACGACAATGTGGCAAACGAGCAGCGCCAAATTATTTACTCCCAGCGCAACGAGGTGCTTGAAGCCAGCGACCCATCGGAGCTGGTCGGCGATCTTCGTGCAGGCGCTGTTGAGGCACTTGTTCGTCGCTATGTGCCGTTTAACAGCATTGAAGAGCAGTGGGCGCTTGAGCCCCTGCAAGACGAGCTAGCCCAGCAGTTTGGGGTGGTGCTCGATTTAAAAAGACTGGTGGATGAGCAAGACGAGCTTGACGACCAGGGCCTTGCCGACCTAGCCGTTCAGGCGGCCAACAGTGTCTACGAAGAAAAGTGGAAGCGGGTTGGTCGCGAGCCCTTTGCTGACTTTGAGCGCTCCATCATTATTCAAACGGTCGACCAGAGCTGGCGCGAGCACCTTGCTGCCCTCGATCATCTGCGTCAGGGAATTCATTTGCGCGGCTATGCCCAAAAAGACCCCAAACAGGAATACAAGCGCGAGTCGTTTACGCTTTTCGAGCAACTCCTTGAAAGGGTGCGCGACTCGGTCTCGCGGGTGCTTATGAATGTTCAGGTCCAGTCGCAAGAAGAGGCTGAAGAGGCAGCCCGCCTTGCCAGCGCACGCGCCTTGGCCCTTGCCCAGGCTGCGAGCCCTACCCATGCCGAATTTAACCCCGAAGCCTCGTTCTCGGCCGACGACCCCGAGACGCTTGCCATTGCTGCCCAGGGCCAGTCGACCAATACCCTCATCCAGGCCCCCGGTCAGCTCCCGTCATCGATGCCGGGCTCGGCTGCCAGCGACCAGGCACAGACCGTTCGGCGTGACATGCCGAAGGTTGGGCGTAATGAGCCCTGCCCCTGCGGTTCAGGCAAAAAGTTTAAACACTGTCACGGAACATTGAAATAGAGCGGTTTCAAATGCAACTAATTGAAAGCGGGAAAAACGATTATGAGTGACATATTTGGCACTAGTGATAACGATATTCTTGAAGGTGCCAATGATAATGACAAACTTTATGGTGGCACAGGAAATGATCGTTTAAATGGTGGCGCAGGTAACGACTCCTTGTTTGATACCGAAGGCAATAATATCTTTGATGGGGGTGCTGGAAATGACACGTTATTTGGGGGTGATGGTAACGATACCTACTATGTAAGAGATGTCTATGACTACATTTATGATACTGGGGGTAATGACACAGCTTATGTCTCAGTAAATTTCCCAAAGATCCCAAGCAGAATTGAAAACGTAATTTTTACCGACGGTGCTTTAGCGCTTCCCTACTGGATTGATGCGTTAGTTGAAGATGAGGCATCAGGATCTAACTTCAAAACGTTATTGGGCGAAACAAAAACATGGTATTACGCTTTCCCCTCAACTCTACCCAGTTACGATACGAATTTAGACAACGCTAGAGGCTGGTCTCCCTTTACCGATAAACAAATAGCGAGAACAAAGCAGGCGCTTGAGTTAATTACAAATATTTTTGATTTTCAATTTATTGAATCAAATAATCCAAGTGCACTAAATACGCTTACCTTTGCAAATAATATACAAGATAACTCTGCTGCTTATGCGAAAATACCATATAAGGAGTTTTTCGGGAGTGATATCTTTATAGACAAAACAGATAAAATAGACGAATTTGTAGATGGAACTTACGGTGCACTGGTACTCATACATGAGATCTCACATGCATTAGGCCTTAAACACCCATTTGCTGGGGCTGATAACAGGCCCCCCTATTTGCCAACTGCCGAGAATAAAACATTATGGACATTACAGAGTTATGAGGTCTCACCCGATCAACACTCTTTTAATCTCAGTCCCTTAGACATTGCAGCTCTACAGTACATCTACGGCCCTAGTACCAAAGCCAGGACCAGCAACGACATATATGCTATTTCTCAAGGTGCTCCTAATTTCATTTGGGATGGAGGGGGTACCGATACTTTAGATGCTTCTGCCCTAACACAAGGCGTGACGCTTTACATGACACCGGGCTATTGGGGTTATGTCGGGAATGCCAGAGCCTCCACCATTACTTCTTCTGGTCAGGTCACTGTGAACTTTGGAACAGTGCTAGAAAATCTCATTGGATCAGCATATGCAGACAGTTTGTATGGTAATGAGATTAATAACACCATTACTGGCGGTGGGGGGAATGACAGTATTGACGGTGGTAGAGGAATTGATATTGCGTCTTTTTCTGGAGCTTCGAAAGACTACAAGATATCTTCTGGGGCTTCTTCAACTCTAGTAACGGGCGATGCAACACGAGACGGGACCGACACTTTACTTAATGTTGAACGTGTTAAGTTCAGCGATAAATCAATAGCAATAGATTTAAACGGAAACGCTGGGATAACAGCAAAAGTCATTGGTGCTGTTTTAGGTAAAACACAAGTTCAAAATTCAACCTATGTTGGACTTGGACTGAGCTTTCTAGATAAAGGGACGACGTACTCAGATCTGGGTGCATTGGCTCTTTCAGTTGTTGGAGCGACAACAAGTGATGCAGTAGTTTCAACCCTTTGGAAAAATGTAGTCGGAACGGATGCAACAGCCGAACTAAAAGCTCCCTTTATTAAGATGCTCACCGACGGCATGAAGGTCGGCGATTTCGTTGTTCTTGCAGCCGATACAAGTTTCAATACGACAAATATCAACCTTGTGGGTCTTGCTCAAACTGGTCTAGAGTACCTCCCAGTGAGCTGAGATTGACAAACTCAGATTCCAGTCCCCGCCAATGCCCGTTAACCTGCCCTATCCCAAGGCCAATGATCTTGTTGCCATTAAAGGGCTGCGGCTTGCCGCAGTTAGTGCGGGTATTCGCAAGGCCAATCGCCTGGACATGCTGCTTGTTCAGTTTGACCCGACCACCACCATGGCGGGTGTATTTACCCAAAACGCATTCTGTGCGGCGCCTGTTGTTGTCTGCCGTCAGCACTTAAATGCGGGCCCCCTGGCCTGGCTAGTTAATACGGGCTGCGCCAATGCCGGGACAGGCGAGCAGGGCATGGCTAATGCCTTGCAGTCTTGCCGGTGGCTTGCCGCAGCGCTTGGTCTTCGGGCAGAACAGGTTCTACCTTTCTCAACGGGTGTCATTCTTGAGCACCTGCCCATGGAGAAAATTGCCTCAGGTATTGAACAGGCGGTGTCCGGGTTGTCTGCAGCGAGGTCAGCGGGTTCGGAGGATTCAGCGGCGAGTTCGGGCAGCAGATGGCTTGAGGCGGCCCAGGCCATCATGACCACCGACACCCAGCCCAAGGCGGCCTCGCGGCGTATTCAGGTTCAAGGCAAGGACGTGGGCCTGACAGGTATCTCAAAAGGCGCAGGCATGATCCGTCCTAACATGGCGACGATGCTCGGCTTTATCGCCACCGACCTTGGTGTCACCCAGGCCGACCTTCAGGCACTTATAACAAAGGCCGCCGACCTCTCCTTCAACGCCATTACTGTGGATGGTGACACCTCCACCAACGACTCCTTGGTCTGCGCGGCCACCGGCGCAAAGCATGTTCAGCTTGCCCCAGGCGATGCCGACTGGCCTGTCTTTGAGCAGGCCTTTATTGGGCTTTGCCAGGAACTGGCTCAGGCTATTGTTCGCGATGGCGAGGGTGCAACCAAGTTCATCACCATCGATGTTCAGGGTGCAAAAAGTCGGCACGAGGCCAGGCAAGTGGCCTATGCCATTGGCCATTCCCCCTTGGTGAAGACCGCGTTTTTTGCAAGTGACCCAAACCTTGGGCGCATTCTTGCCGCCGTGGGTTACAGCGGCGTTCCGGGCCTTGATGTTAAGGCCCTCCAACTTCGTATCAACGGCGTATTGGTTGCCCAAGACGGCAGCCGGGCCGCCTCCTACACCGAGGAGGCTGGAAAGGCCGCCATGGCAGGCCCAGAAATTACCATTAGCATCAATCTGCATCGTGGCAGTCACCAGGCAGTCGTCTGGACCTGCGACTTTTCCCACGACTACGTTTCCATTAATGCCGACTACCGATCCTAACGCCTCTCTGCAGGCCCTTATTCGTAAGCTTGATGCCCTGTTGCCCGAGCCACCGGCGCAGGTTAACTTCGACTCGCAGCTTGCCTTTCGATGGGTGCGTCGTTCAAGCCTACTTGGATCCATCGGCTACCTTCAGCCTGTGGGGCCCTTTGCCCGAATTGCCCTTGATGACCTCCTGCATGTCACGGTGCAGCTCGAGCGTTGCGTTAACAACACCCGTCGTTTTGTGCAAGGGCTGCCCGCCAACAACGTTCTGCTTACCGGCGCCCGTGGCACGGGCAAATCGTCGATGGTGCGGGCCTGCCTCACCGAGTTTGCTGAGCAGAGCCTAAGGCTTATTGAGGTCGATAAGGTCGACCTGGTTGATCTGCCCCAGATCGCCGAGCTTGTTGCAGGGCTTCCGCAAAAATTTATTGTCTTTTGTGATGACCTCTCGTTTGATTCTGGGGAGCCCGGCTACAAGGCACTTAAAACCGTTCTTGATGGGGGGCTTGCCGCCCAGGCCTCAAACCTGTTGGTCTACGCCACATCAAACCGCAGGCACCTCATGCCCGAGTCGATGAAGGACAACCTTGGTACCCAGTACGATTCCAACGGCGAGATTCATCCGGCCGAGGCAGTTGAAGAGAAAATTGCCCTCTCCGAGCGCTTTGGCCTGTGGGTGTCTTTTCACAGTTTTAGTCAGAACGATTACCTTGACATCGTTGCGCACTGGCTTGAGGTCTACGGCCTTGGCACAGATGAGG
>JAURFZ010000030.1 GCA_030834045.1 Burkholderiales bacterium | reverse complement strand
CAATCTCAGCATAAGGCCGGCCTGCAAAACGTTCGAAATAGCTGGTAACTAAACCAAACAAAACCAGGCAGAGGGCGGCTAAAATGCCGACCGTCGCACGAAGAAGGTGCCTGGAGAAGGTCATGGCAAGGGCCTTGTTTGAGGGCTGGCGACGCGTTGTCCCAGACGCTCGGCCATGCCCAAGGCACCAAGACCCAGCGCAACGGAAATCATGGACGACCAGCCCATACTGAGAACCGGCAGGCCAAGGCCTGTAAGGGGCATCAAACGCCAGTTACCAAGAAAGGTGATGGCTGTCTGAACGAGTGATGAAAAAAGCAAAAAGAAAGCGACTGCATAGACCAGGGGCACCAGTACCCCACCCTTTGCAAGACCAAGACCTGCTCGCACCATGAGCAGAAAATATCCCAGAACCAGCAGCGCAAAAAGAAGAATGGTCATGGACTCACCAAAGGCTCCAGTAAGAAGAACTGGAAAGTAATCACTCAAGACTTGAATGGGCAGACAGGAGCCCTCGTTGCTGCACCAGCGCAGAGAGCCAAGCCCGTAGCCAGATGCAGGAGCTGCCTCGGAAAACTTGATGAGACGGGCAAAATCGCTTACGGCGGCTGTCATCGGTGAGAGCATTAGGTCAATTCGGCCTTGAACTTTGTCTGTCATAAGGGCAAGCCCAACAGCAGCCGACGCGAAGATCGAGACGATAACAACCATTCGTAGACCGAAAAGTAAGAAGACAAGACCAAAGACCACCGCAGCAGAGACAAGGCTGCCCCCGAGGTCACTAAAAACAAGCGCGGCAAGCCCAATAACTAGAAGCCCCACCAAAAGCATGAGGCCAAAGGCCTTCAGAAGCTGTGCGGCAACGACGGACCGGGGCTTAAACTTTTCGGGTGTTAGGAAGAGGCTGACACAACCCGATGCCAGGCCCGCCAGCGTGTAGGCCTTGGGCAGATGGAGCCGTGTAAGGTAGGCCTGCCGAGCGTACAGGCTGGTCACAATTCCGGCAAAGCCCGCCATTGCAAGCTTCATCGCCTCGGAGCCAGCCGCAGGACTTGCAAGACCGTAGAGCGCCGTTGCAAGCCCAAACACAAGAAAGCTAATCACAATGAAATGGTCCGAGACCCATCGCAGGACTCTTGTAACAAAACGCTCTTGAAAAATAGCAAAAGCCAAAAAAAGACATGGGGTCACAACCCCAACCAGGTAGACCAAAACCTGCCGCTCAAAGGCATAGGCAAAAGGATTTAAGAGGTAGACCGGTGAGCCCTGTCCAAAACGCACGGATGCATCTGCCACCACCAGGAGACCCAGCGTGGCAAGTCCAAAAAAAGCCGCATAAACCAGGCCGGCGAGCGCACCGAGGCCCCACTGCACAAAGCTGTAACCGCATAAGGCAAATACCCCTACGAGCCAAGGAAGCAAGAAAAGAAGCTGCTCAAGCTGCTCGGCACGCTCAAGCACAGCCCGTGGACTGTCCAGTAGTCTGGCAAGGTCCCAGCGCTGCACGGAGAACTGCCCCGAGACCGAGCTGTAGCGAACCCCCTCGGCGATAAGCAGCGCATCGAAGACCTCGGCATAACCCGGGCTTAGACCGACGCGTCGCCTTTGCAGCTCACCAAGCCTTAGCTCAATACCTGCAAGAACCCATGTGCGCGACCCTCCTGTGGCAAGACGTCCTGAGAGCTCATCACGTAAGGCACGGTAACCTTCAATCCATTCATCAAGGCCCGCACGGGCCGCAAATAGCACTCTTGCGTCGACCGTCGCCTTAACCCCCGCCTGGGCATCAAGGCTTAGCCCATTGCGGCAATCGAGCCGCTGTAAAGGCTGAGACCCAACAATCTGACAAAGCCTCTGAGCCGCCCCCGTTGAAAACCTAAGCGCCGGGGACCCACTTGGCTGAATGGCTGCCAAGGCCGCCTGTGCCATGGCCAACTCGCGCACCTGCGAACTTAGAGGGCGTTGAAAAAACACCCAGAGGCTTATAACCGCTGCAAAGATGAGCGGAAACCACCAGACAAACCGGTCAAGGGCGCCTGATTTGTTTAGACTAGGCATAGCAATACATCATGGAGCAGACCTAAAGATGGTGTTCTCGCGTTTATTTCGTAACCATAACAGCCCGGACCCCGCATCGGCGGCAAAACGACTGCGGACCGACAGTTTTGCAGACGCGCTTGGACTTGAGCTCAAAGGCGTGGTCTCTCAGGCTGTTTTAAAAGAACTTGAAAGCCGCGAGCAGCATTACTTAAGTAGCATTCTTGATAAGAGCCATTTTCTGATTGATGGCATTGTCATTACACCACTCGATAAGCAGGCCTCGGAGTCGCTCGAAGGTTTCTTAAGGGTTCACAGCGAGATTGACCCCGAGTTCAGGAATCATTTTTTTCGCTCAATACTTGAATCGGAGTATCGCTCGGCCCGGGGCTCAACGGTGGTTGTCGCCGATGATTTTCTGCCAAGCATTCAGCTGACCGACCAGAGTTTCGAGCAGCCCACGCAAGACGAGACCTTTCAGATCTCTTTGCGCGGGCGGCGGCATCAGTTTCAGGCTCAGGTCGCCTTAAAAGGTCCCGTTGCGAAAGAGCATTCCCGAATGCCCTCTGCAGATACCCAAACAGAACCTGCCAACGGCCTACCAGGCCTTCCCGGCGGACGGCGGGCCAGCTCCTCAGAGGCAAGGAGCACAGGGCTCATCCTCTCCATCCACGATGCACAGGGCCAGCGCACCCTTGAACTCAGAAGCCCTGTTCTTATTGGGCGTGAGCCCCCCAGCGAGGGCGAGCTTGAAGGGCTGCAGTTTGTAAGCCTGCACGGCCGGTATGTCTCTCGTCGCCATCTTGTCGTCATGAATGTTCTTGAAGACACCTATTTTTTCCTGCACGATGCAGCCACCCTTTCCTGCCTATCGTCAGGAAGCCAGCTTCTTCGGCCCTCCACCATCTACTCAATGCCTAGGCATTCGGAGGCGGAACTCATCTTCGGAATGACCGCCGAGACACGTAAGCAGGCAACGGAGGCCGACCCAGCAGACTTCCCGCGGGTAACCCTTGGAAAGGCCATGGGGCGCAGGGCAACCCCCTCAAGCGCAACACCACGGCCTGGCGCTGTCTAGACCAAGCCGGGCTCCTTTCACTTCGATGCAGCTTCGCTATGCCACCTCACTGAACCAGGGTTCGGAGGGCCATTTAGGCTTTGATGCCTTTCATGCCGCCCCGCAAGACAAGCTCTTTGTTCTTAGCGACGGCGCGAACGGAACCCCGCACGGTGGCGAGTTTGCAAAGGAACTGGTGAGAGAGTTGGCTCTTGTGCAGGAGCACCCCTGGCCCGAGGTTTTACGCGACGACCCGAACGTCACGTCCGATTCGAAGAGCCTCACACGCAAGCATCTCGGTGCGTACCTCTATCACCTTGGGCTTAAGCTCGAATCCCATTTGAAAGAGTCGGCCGCCACGGTGAGCCTTGCAATGCTCGAGCAGAATTCCATACGGCTGCTTGGGGTTGGTGATAGCTATGCAGGCGTTTTCCTTCATGAGCCAAAGACAGGCTGGCAGCTTATGCATTGGCTCGCGCGCCACAAAGACCCCCACGGCAACCCCAGCCAGCTTATTGGGGCTGCGGTTCCCATTGAGCCAAACTGCTTTCAAGCGGATCTTCCCGGCGATGTCTGCGTCGTCCTTGCCACCGATGGGGCGGGCGACTTTCTGTCAGAAACAGACTTCACACAGACACTTAGCATGATAGGCGGTGAGGCGCCAAGCCCCGACGATTTAAACTTTCTCTCCCAAAGCCTTTGCGAAAGGGCCCTTCGTAACGGCAGCGACGATGACATCTCGCTCTGTCTAATATGGCGCCGAAGCTAAGTCATACCAAGGTTTTTGATGAGCCCTATCTGTTTAACCGCGAGGCTCAGATTCTTGCCGACCTTCATCAACGCGATGCGCCCGTTCCAAGAGTGCTTGCCATGGACCATGTTCAAAAAAGCCTCACCATGGATCATGATGGAACGAGCCTTGAGACGGCAATTGCAAACCTACCCCAGTCACCGTCCGTTCACAAAGCCTGGCTCTCACGACTTCTTCCCCCTCTTGTACAGGCGGTAACAGACATCTGTCAGCAAGAGGTCTTTCATCTCGATCTGGCCTGTCGTAATTTCCTTGTGGATCAGTTCGAGGAGGGCGAACCGCAGATCAAACTCATTGACTTCGGGGTTGCACTAAGCGCGCGTCTTCCTCTTCAAAAACCGCTCTGGGTTATTCCAGACCCACAGCTGCATCATCCTCGGCTGGTAACAGCGGCTGCCGATGACTGGCGTATTTTTTTTCGAGACTCCGAAGCTGCGACAGCCATCTACCGTCGCAAGGGGCTTGCAACACCCACCGATTTTGTAGGCAGGGCCTTTGACATTCCGCTTGAGGCCTATCAGTCCTACTGGCCGAAGTCGGTGGCCGTAGACTCCCTGGATAAGCGTTGGTGCCTGGTGGGTCACAGCTTTGCCGAGCTTCTTGAAGAGCTCTCACGACGGCTCTCGGTTTCTGGGGCCGAACACCAGTTTCTAACCGACTCTTCGGCGAGGCTTCGTAGCCTACAAGACGACGCCTTGGTAAAAGAACGATTGCTCGCACTTCCCTTGGCTGCCTCAGGCATGGGGGGCACGCCACGGCCCAAGGCTTTTTATGCGCCCGACCCTCCCCCTTCTGAAGGTGCTCTTAAGGCACAGGCCTGGCAGGCCCTAGCACGGTGGCGATGGCTGTGCAGGCCTATGGCCATTGCCATTTTATTAGTGAATTACTTTTATATTGATACTCAATATAAAAGTAATCAGCTTGTACTTAGCGACCTTGGTTTTTACGCAGCACTTATCAGCCTTGTCGCAGGTGCCTTGGCCCTACTTGCCCTGCTAAGCGCCCGACTGCAAGGTTTGGCCCTGGTAAGTCTTTTCGTCATGAGCACGACTCAGGTCTGGTACGGCTTTGAAATGGCATCCCAAGGCCTTGGGCTTTCGACCAGCCTAACTTTAGGGCTTGGGTTGGTCACTGCCCTTGGCCTTGCCAAGGCAGCCAATAACCGCGTTCGTTAGCTAAAATAAGGTTTCTAAGGAGAGGCAATGAAATACCTGCACACCATGATTCGGGTTAACAACCTAGAGAAATCGCTTGATTTCTATTGCAAGGCCTTAGGTCTTGCTGAGCTGCGTCGCAAAGAGGTTCCCTCAGGCCGGTTTACCTTGGTCTTTCTTGCTGCCCCGGAAAGTCCTGAGGCTCAGCTTGAGCTCACCTACAACTGGGACCCCGAAGACTACGAAGGCGGGCGCAACTTCGGCCATGTGGCGTTTGCCGTCGACAATATTTACGATAAATGTCAGCAACTCGCCGACCACGGAGTCACCATCCTCCGCCCTCCACGTGACGGCTGCATGGCCTTTGTCCGTTCGCCCGACAGTATCTCGATTGAACTGCTACAGAAAGGTGAACCCCTTGCACCGGCCGAGCCCTGGAGGAGCATGACCAACACCGGCAGCTGGTAGCTAGTAGATGGTGGGGCCCTTGTATAACTAAAAGGCACCCCCACCGTAATGACTCGGCGGCGGGGCGGCGTGGTTCTCGAACTTGGTGTAAGAGCCCAAAAACGTAAGGCGAATGGTTCCAATAGGACCGTTTCGCTGCTTGCCAATAATAATCTCGGCAACTCCCTTATCGGGACTGTCCGGCCGGTAGACCTCATCGCGATAAATGAAAAGAATGACATCGGCGTCTTGCTCAATGGCGCCCGACTCACGAAGGTCGCTCATGACCGGCCGCTTATCGGTGCGCTGCTCAACGGTTCGGTTTAACTGCGAAAGCGCAATCACCGGGCAGTCGAGTTCTTTGGCAAGACTCTTCAACGACCGGGTAATTTCGGAAATTTCAGTGGTTCGGTTTTCCCCAGAGCTTGAGGCGCTCATGAGCTGGATGTAGTCAACAATAATTAGTTTTAACCCGCCCGACTGCCGTGCAACCCGGCGCGCCCGCGAACGCAGCTCAAGTGGGTTCAAGGCAGGCGTCTCGTCAATGTAGACGGGTACACCCTTCATGCGCTCCAAAGAATGGGTAAGTTTGTCCCAGTCGTCGTCTGCTAGTCTACCCGTACGCAGACGCTGGGCGTCAATTCGGCCCACCGAGCAAAGCATGCGTAGCGCGAGTTGCTCGGCACCCATCTCCATACTAAAGATAACGATGGGCAGGCCTTGATCGATGGAAACATGCTCGCCTATGTTTAAGGCTAAAGAGGTCTTTCCCATGCTTGGGCGACCCGCAACAATAATAAGATCGCCTCCGTGCATGCCCGCCGTTTTTTGATCGAGATCAACAAAGCCCGTGGGAACCCCCGTAACGTCCGATGGATTGGGGTTATTAGCAAGCTCGTCAATTCGCCGGGCAACCGACTTCAAAAGGTCGTCGAACAAAGCAACGCCTTGGCGACCGCGCGAGCCCTCTTCACCAATACGAAAGATCTTCGTCTCAGCCTCATCGAGTATCTGGCGGGTCTCACGTCCTTCAGGATTGAGGGCCGTTGTGGCAATCTCATCACTTACCGTTACGAGCTGACGCAGAACTGCGCGATCTCGAATAATTTCGGCATAACGCCGAATATTAACGGCCGATGAGGCATCTTGGGCGAGCTTATTTAAGTAAGCAAGACCTCCCGCCTCTTCGGCCTGACCAAGCTGCTGCAGGTATTCAAAAACGGTAACGACGTCTGCCGGACGCGCAAGCTCAACGAGCTTGGTGATGGCCTCGTAGGTGAGGCGATGGTCGGAGCGGTAAAAGTGTTGGGCCGAGAGAAGATCGCCAACGCGATCCCAGGCACCATTGTCAAGCAACAACCCTCCCAATACCGCCGCCTCGGCCTGAGCCGAGTGCGGGGGTAATCGGAGTGGAAGGTCCTCTTCAGTTATGCAGCTTCTCCAATTACTCGAACCGTAATGTTGGCAACCGCATCGGTATGAGGTGCAACCTCAAGCTGAACCTCACCAATGGCCTTGATCGGGCCGTTGGGCATACGCACCTGCGCCTTAATGACTTCAAGTCCCTTAACCTTGAGCGCGTCTGCAATATCGGCATTCGTTACCGAGCCAAACAAACGGCCATCCACGCCTGCCTTTTGACGAATTTCGACAAGCAGGCCTTCAAGCTTGGCACACAGTGCCTTGGCGGCGGAGAGCTTCTCGGCTGCAAGACGCTCGAGCTCTGCTCGACGGGCCTCGAACTCGGCAATTGCCTTCTGAGTCGCCCGACGCGCCATGCCCTGGGGAATAAGAAAATTTCGGCCGTAGCCGTCTTTGACGCGCACCACCTCGCCTAACTGGCCAAGGTTTGCGACTTTATCAAGAAGTATGACTTGCATGATCCGTCCCTTATGAATGCTTAATGGTTGTCGGTAAAGGCAATGAGCGCAAGGAAACGAGCCCGCTTAATTGCCGTAGTGAGCTGGCGCTGATAGCGCGCACTGGTGCCCGTAATACGGGCTGGGATGATCTTTCCTGTCTCAGTCACAAAGTCTCGCAGGGTATCGATGTCTTTGTAATCAATCGTCTCAACCTTCTCAGCGGTAAAGCGACAGACACGCTTACGTTTAAACAGGGCGGACTGGGCTGGACGACGGGGCTTCCTTTTGTCGAAAGATTTCTTCATAAAGGCCATTGTTTATTCTCCAAGGGTAAATTCATTAATAGTGAAAATGAGGTTAGACGCAACACGTGCCTGTTCGGCAGACTCTAGCTTTGCCTGGCGACGCGGGGCAACAAAGCCCCAGGCACGAATGGAGGTACCGGTTTGAAGCCGAGCAATGCGTTCAGCCACGGAACCAAGCGCTCGCACCGCCAATAAAAAACCAAGCGAACGGCTGGCATTGGCCTCGGTAACCTCCGACTCATGCCACAAGGTGCACTCAAAAATAGGCACGCCAGTTGGCAGGACACGAAGATCTTTCCGATCATGCAGACGTCCCACCAGAATGAGTTGATTCGCGCGAACGCCGGGCTTCAAAGTCGGCTCCAAAAGGAAAGGCTGAGTCCATCGGTTGAAAAACGAATGCAGCGTCGTGGGCTTAGGCCGGTACTTGGCTTGCCACCGGTGACTCGGGCATAAGCTTGCGAGACTCTTCGCGCTGAATGATTTTAATCATGGGTGACGCCTCGGTTTCAGCCTTCTTCATGCTCACCACCAAGTGCCTGAGCACCGCATCGTTGAACCGGAAGGCATGCTCGAGTTCTGAGAGTTCAGTCTGGCCGCACTCGATGTTCATCAGAACATAGTGGGCTTTGGCCATTTTCTGGATAGGGTAGGACATCTGACGACGCCCCCAGTCTTCAAGGCGGTGAACCTTGCCGCCTTGGCCGGTAACGGTTGCCGAATACCGCTCAATCATTGCAGGAACCTGCTCGCTTTGATCGGGATGGACAATAAAAATAACTTCGTAGTGCCGCATACGCGCACTCCTTTCGCCTCGTGGTTAAAGCCACCCGGGGGGAGCCATGACACGCTTCAAACCAATGCAAGCATGCCCAGGACACCAAAGAATCAACCGGTGTGGCAAGGAGCGCGAATTATATCGTAAAACCTAGGCAACCTGGGTAAGAAGGGCCCGGCCCTGCGCATGGGCCAGAAGGTTGTCGGCCGCGAGTTGCATCATGGCCCCACGGGTTGCCCGGGTGGAACTGGCAATATGGGGTGTGAGCACGACATTGCTTAGCGGAAGAAAACCAGGATCAAGGGCAGGCTCACCCTCAAAAACATCAAGGCCCGCGGCTCGAATTGTCCCGGTTTCAAGGGCATGCACCAGAGCCTTGTCGTCCACCACACCCCCTCGGGCAATGTTGACAAGGCAGGCAGAGGTTTTCATGAGCGCCAACTCTTTAGCCGCCACAATGTGATGGGTCTGAGGCGAATAGGGCACTACAAGCACAACAAAGTCAGACTCTTTAAAAAGGGCATCCTTCTCCACGTAACGTGCGCTGGCCTCATCGTTGGCCGGGCGGCGGTTGTGGTAGAGGACCGTCATGCCAAAGCCCTGGGCCCTGCGCGCAATGGCTGAGCCAATTCGGCCCATTCCTAAGATACCCAAGGTGGAGCCGTAGACATCGACCCCACTGAGTTGATCAAAGGACCAGCCCTTCCATTGGCCCTGGCGAAGGTACTGCTCGGCCTCGGTCAGCCTTCGAGCCGTGGCCATAAGTAATGCCCAGGCGAAGTCTGCTGTGGTTTCGGTTAAGACATCGGGCGTGTTGGTGACCGCAATACCGCGGTCAGCGCAGGCTTTGAGGTCAATGTTGTTCGTGCCCACAGCGCCCGAGGCAATGCATTTAAGGCCAGGTGCAGCCGCAAGAACCTCCTCATCGATTCGATCGACCACTGTGGAGAGCAGATAGTCTTTGTCTGCGAGTTTTCGCAGCAGGTCAGACTTGGTTAAGGGTTCGTCTTTGTCTTGGTTGTGCTGAATATCGAATACACCCGAGAGGCTGTCGAACACCGAGTCGTAGACACGCCGCGTGATTAATAACTTAGGCAAGGGCATTAGTCACTCTCCAAAATAATAATATGCACCCTATAAGGCCCATGGGCTCCAAGGACAAGCGTCTGTTCGATATCAGCCGTTCTTGAAGGGCCTGAAATGAAGTTCAGCGCCCGAGGTAGACGATCGAGTTCTTTACGCAGCATCCCAAAAACCGTCTCCATATAAGGAACGATGCGGGAGGCAGGAACAAGCGCAATGTGAGTTTCGGGCAGTAAGGTCATGGATGCGGGGGTTGAAGCACCAGAAACCATAGCCAGCGTGCCCGTCTCGGCGATTGCCGCAAAGCAACCGGTGATACCCACCAGGTCGGGTTCGGGCTCATCCCGCACAGGGGGCCGGGCCTCGACATCGAGCCCCTGCGATTTCCAGTCCAGGCCCTGGAACTCGTCCCAGCAGATTGCTCGGGAGGCAAGGCCCTCGGACCGCAGGTACCGAGCCACCTCCGTGGGTACTGAGGTGATGGAGTCAAGCCGGGCCACGGATGCCGAAAGCCGGCGCGACTGGGACTCAAACCGGGCCGCTAGGTCACCATCGACCACCGGCTGCGGGCCAACGGGATGGTAGGCCAGATAGGCTTGCGCCGCCCCGACTTCTCTTTGACGGCTGCCGCTGGAGTGCCCCTGGGAGGCACGGATGCGGGAAAGGATTTTCTCTCGACTCTTGTAATTGTCCATGACCTAGACCGGGTTTACATCAGACAAGCGACTGCTGAATCACGTCTACTTTGAAGGGATCTAAAAAAACCAATGCCGTTTGGCGTTACACTTTTTTCATAGTGTCATGAATTTTGTAAATTTTCTAATGCCCGAGTAGGTCTCTTCACCCACTTTTTCTACCGCCAATTACTATGACCCACGTTGTTACAGAGTCCTGTATTCGATGCCGCTACACCGACTGCGTCGATGTCTGCCCCGTTGACTGTTTCCGCAAGGGGCCCAATTTTCTTGTCATCGACCCCGACGAATGCATCGACTGTGCTGTCTGCATTCCCGAGTGCCCCGTCAATGCCATCTTCGCCGAAGAAGACGTACCCGACGACCAGAAGGCCTTTACTGCCCTGAATGCCGAGCTCTCAGCATTGTGGCCCAGTATTACCCGGCTCGAGCCCCATCCCGAGGACGCTGACGAATGGGCTAAGGTGAAAGAGAAGCGTCAGTTTCTTGAGCGATAAAGACAAATACAGCGCCGTTCGAGTTACCAAAGTCTGGCGCTGGGCCGACCATCTTTTTTCCTTCCGTACCGAACGTCCCGACTGGTTCCGGTTTCAGGCGGGCCAGTTCGCAAGGCTTGGCCTTCCGGAGGCCGAAGACCTACCGCCTTCCATCTGGCGAGCCTACTCCATCGTCTCTGGGCCCTACGACGATTTCCTTGAGTACTACTCGATTGTCGTGCCCGACGGCGCCTTCACCAGCCGGCTCAAAGACCTTCAACCGGGCAGCACAGTCTTCATGGAGCGTCAGAACCACGGGTTTCTTACGCTTGAGCGCTTTGCCTTGCAGGGAGATCTCTTCTTGTTGGCATCGGGAACTGGCCTTGCCCCCTTTTTGTCGCTCCTTGCCGATCCACTCACCTGGGACACCTTCGATCGCATTGTTCTTGTCCACAGCGTGCGTTTTCAAAACGAGTTGGCCTATCAGCAGCAAATTGAGGGTCTGGCTGAAGACGAACTTTTTAAAGAAAGTGCCCACAAGCTCGTCTACCTGCCCACAATTACCCGCCAACCAAGCTGCTACCTCCGCGCGCGGATCCCCCAGCTTATTCAAACTGGGGAGCTTGAACAAAAAAGCAGTATTCCCTTGTCAAAAGAGCGCTCTAAGTTCATGCTTTGTGGCAATCCAGAGATGGTGCAAGAAACCCGCACGGCGCTTAAAGACCGGGGTTTCGTCTCCGCGCGGTCAAGTAGGCCTGGTGAGATCGCCACAGAGAACTACTGGTAGACGGACGAGTCTGTTAAGGTAAGGAAACTATAAAGGGAGTCACGTGCTTTATCAGCTACACGAACTTCAACGCGCCTTCCTAAGGCCAATCTCCGGTTGGGCCGAGGCCACCTCGCAGCTCTACACCAACCCCTACAGCCCACTTAGCTACACGCCCATGTCACGGCGGGTGGCCGCAGCACTTGATCTCACCCACCGCATTGGTAAGACCTATGAGAAACCCGCCTGGGATATCGACTCAGTCGAAACGCCCTGGGGGCACGCTCATGTGGAAGTAGAGCAGCTTGAGTCAAAGCCCTTCTGCCAGTTGTTGCGTTTCCGCAAGTATCTTGAGAAATCGGAAAAGGCAGGCAGTAAGTTAATGCCCATGGCAGACCCAGGGCCGCAGGTTCTGCTGGTTGCCCCCATGTCCGGACACCATGCCACTCTGCTGCGCGACACAGTCCTTGCGCTGCTTGACGAGCATGACGTCTACATTACCGACTGGGTTGACGCGCGCATGGTGCCCTTGGTCGATGGTCCCTTTCACCTGGACGACTACGTTTTCTACATTCAAGATTTCCTAAGGTTTTTAGGTCCCCAGACCGCCGTCATCTCTGTCTGCCAGCCCACAGTGCCCGTTCTTGGTGCGGTCGCGTTACTGGCGAGTCAGGGTGACCCCTGCCAGCCTAAGGCCATGGTCATGATGGGCGGGCCTATCGATACCCGGGAAGGTCCAACCTCGGTCAACGACCTGGCCAAAGACCACCTGATGAGCTGGTTTGAACGCAACATGATTTATTCGGTTCCCCAGCGCTATCCGGGCTACCTTCGCCGCGTGTACCCAGGTTTTCTCCAGTACGCAGGCTTCGTCGCCATGAACCCAGGGCGTCATGCAAGCTCACACTACGATTATTTCCAGCATCTTATGGCCGGTGATGACCAGGGTGCCGAGGCTCACCGTCGTTTTTACGACGAATACAACGCTGTGCTCGACCTGGCGGGCGAGTTTTACCTCGACACCATCCGAATCATTTTTCAAGAGCATGCGCTGCCTCTCGGGAGATGGGAGGTTGGTGGTCAGCTTGTACGTCCTCAGGATATAAAAAAGACCGCACTATTTACCATTGAGGGCGAACTTGACGATATCTCAGGACCAGGCCAGACCCGAGCAGCTCACAAGCTTTGCTCCAGTATTCCTGAGTCAAAGCGACAAGACTTTGAAGTTCCCGGTGCGGGGCACTACGGTATTTTTAGTGGCCGCCGATGGCGCAGTGCTGTGGCGCCACGTATCTCCCAGTTCATTAAAAAGTATGTCAGCAGCGAAGCAAAGCCTAATTGAGTCTATAAATAAGCTGCTACCACAGACCCAGTGCCAGCGCTGTGGCTATAAGGCCTGCCTGCCCTACGCACAGGCCATCGCCTTAGAGAACGAGGCCATTAACAGGTGTCCGCCCGGAGGTCATGGTGGCATTGAAAAGCTAGCCCAGGTAACCGGTCGGCCCGTTCTTGCACTGGATGAATCATGCGGGACAGAGGAGCCGTTGCAGCTTGCAGTCATTGATGCTCAGCGCTGCATCGGTTGCGCACTTTGCCTAGAGGCCTGCCCGGTCGATGCCATTACAGGCGCCTTCAAGTTCATGCACGCTGTTATTGAGAGCGACTGCACAGGCTGCGAACTCTGCCTACCGAGCTGCCCAGTGGACTGTATCCAGATGGTTTCGCCCGAGCCCCAAATACCCTGGACAGAGCACAGGGCAGCGCAAGCGCGAAGGCATTTCGAACGGCGTGAACAACGCCTGAAAGAGGCCATCCGCAAGCCAGGCT
>JAURFZ010000002.1 GCA_030834045.1 Burkholderiales bacterium | reverse complement strand
GGGGGCCGAGAAGAAGAACCAGGTTGACTTCTACGGCCGACGTTTTGTGGCAGAAGAGCTCGAGAGCCCAAGCTTTGCCGGCATTGCCAAGGCAATGGGTGCCGAGGCCATCATGGTGGACAAGCTTGAAGACGTTGGCCTAGCCCTCACAAAGGCAGTGGACATGCAGATGAACCAGCGTAAAACTTGTGTCGTTGAAATCTTCTGCACACGCGAACTTGGCGACCCCTTCCGTCGCGATGCCCTAAGCAAGCCCGTGCGTTTCCTTGATAAGTACAAGGACTACGTCTAGGTCCGACCCCTCGACCCTTACTTTTCTGGCAACGAGCCCATAGGTTTCTTCCCTCGCCCTTTCATGTTCTGGGCAAGTCCGGTCAGAGTCTTTCTGGTCGGACTTTTTATTTTTGGTGTCGTGATTTTCAGGGCGCTTTACCAGGGGGATGGGGATTTGGCTGCACGACTTAGCATGCAACGTAGCGAACCAGATCTCTCAGGGTAAGCACGAATAGCCCCTCATGTCATCTATATGAGTTAATTGAGTAGATAGTCTCGATTGGCTGCGCTCTTAAGCAGAGCCGCCTGGGGTCCAAACCTTATTTACAAAGGTCTTTTGAATGGCAATTACTTACTTAAAGAAGGCAGCAAAAAACCCCACCACAGAGACCGTAAACGCGCAGACAGTGGTGAATGAAATGCTTGGACAGATTCAGGCGCGCGGTGAAGAGGCCGTTCGTGAGTACGCAGAAAAGTTGGACCGATGGACAGGCCCCATCGAAGTCACCGATGACGAGTTAGAGCGTCGAACGAAAGACATTCCTGCCTCAATTAAATCGGACATTGAGTTTGCAGCGGCTCAGGTTCGTGACTTTGCGCTCGCCCAGAAGGCCTCCCTGACCGAGTTTCAGACCGAACTGCACCCGGGTGTTGTTGCCGGTCAGCGGGTTATCCCAATGAACGTTGCAGGCTGCTATGTGCCGACCGGTCGCTATGCGCACATAGCAAGTGCGTATATGTCAGTGGCTACAGCCAAGGCAGCCGGCGTTCCTAATGTTATTGCCTGCTCCACACCGTACAAGGGTGAGGGTATTCATCCACAGGTTCTTTATGCCATGAAGGTTGCGGGTGCCGATCGCATTCTTACCCTTGGTGGTGTGCAGGCCATTGCCTCGATGGCCTTTGGGCTTTTTACAGGCAAGCCAGCCGACATCATCGTAGGGCCTGGAAACAAGTTTGTGGCCGAGGCCAAGCGAACCCTCTTTGGGCAGGTGGGCATTGATGTCTTTGCAGGCCCATCAGAGGTTGCCGTGATTGCAGATGAGTCTGCTGATGCCGATATGGTGGCCTCCGATCTTGTGGGTCAGGCAGAGCACGGTCATGAATCCCCCGCCTGGCTCTTCACCACGTCAAAGCCTCTGGCCGAGGCCGTGATGCAGAAAGTTCCCGAGCTTATTGCCAAGCTACCCGACACAGCACGCGATGCAGCGGGGGCCGCCTGGCGCGACTACGGTGAAGTTATTGTCTGTGACACCCGTGACGAGGTGGCCGAGGTCTCCGACCGCTATGCAAGCGAGCACCTTGAGGTTCATGCCAAAGACCTCGACTGGTGGCTTGCAACACTCACCTGCTACGGCTCGCTGTTCCTTGGAGAGGAGACCACGGTTGCCTTTGGCGATAAGGTATCAGGCCCGAACCATATCCTTCCAACAAAGGGTGCGGCAAAGTATTCGGGCGGCCTGTCGGTTCATAAGTTCATGAAAACACTCACTTGGCAGCGCATGACCAAAGAGGCCTCAAGACAGTTGGGGCAGGTGACTGCTCGTATCTCAAGGCTTGAAGGAATGGAGGCCCATGCGCGTACGGCCGATGATCGGCTGGCCAAATACTTCCCTGCAGAAACCTTTGATCTTGGCGAGCCTGTTAAGGGCTAGGGCATACGGCCATCGTTTCCAATGACAACCGGGGCATGCTTTTGAGGCGCTTATCCTTGCCTATGGAACCCCTGTGACAGACTCACTCACGGGACTTTTCTCGTTAAAGGGGCGCCGAGCCTTGGTAACAGGCGCAAGCTCGGGACTGGGCCGGCACATGGCAGCGGCACTTGCCAGGGCAGGTGCCGATATTGTGCTTTTGGCCCGGCGAGCATCGGCACTTCAAGAAACAGCAGGAAGTCTACAGGCCCTTGGCGTAAAGGCCGATGTTGTAGTCGCCGATTTATCCGACGAGTCCAAGCTTCCCGAGATTGGCTTGCAACTAACCAAGCAGTTTGCAGATTTGGCTATTGTGGTGAATGCGGCCGGGGTCAATCTTCGCGAGCCTTTTGAACAGGTAACGCCCGAATCTTGGCGCATGCAACTCTGCCTGCATTTATCGGTGCCCTTTTTTCTAACTCAGGCCATCGCGCCCGGTATGCAAAAGCAGGGCTACGGCCGCATTATTAATATTGCCTCGCTTCAATCCTGGCGCGCTTTTGCAAACAGCGCTCCCTATGGAGCAGGCAAGGGCGGAATTATTCAGCTTACCCGCGCCATCGCCCAGCGCTGGTCGCCGCATGGTGTTACCTGCAATGCAATTGGCCCAGGCTTTTTCCCAACGGAACTAACAGAGCCTGTTTTTGCAGATGCCTCGCTTGCTAACGAGCATGCGCAGCGCACAGCCATCGGCCGCAATGGAAGACTGGAAGACCTTGATGGTCTGACCGTCTTTCTTGCCTCGCCGGGCTCTGCCTACATCACCGGTCAGACCATCATGATTGACGGAGGGTACACAGCAAAATGATGCAGGCACTTTTTTATACGGGGCCCAATCAGATGGCCCTGCAGATGACAACCCCCCCAAGCCTTGAATCGCAAGAGGTGGTTATAGGGATTGAGGCTGTGGGTATTTGTGGCTCCGATATGCATGCCTACCATGGCCACGACCCGCGTCGAAAACCGGGCCTTATCCTGGGCCATGAGTTTGCAGGCAAGGTTTTACAGAGCCAGTCCAAGCTCTGGAAGGTTGGCCAGAGGGTTACGGGCAACCCCTTAATTGTCTGTGGCCATTGCAAATACTGCGAACAAGGCCGTGACAACCTCTGCTCCAATCGCACCATGGTAGGAATGACGCGCCCGGGTGCTTTTGCCGAGCAAATGTCAATTCCTGGGGCAAGTCTTATTGCCATTCCAGACTCTTTACTCACCACGCATGCTGCCTTAACCGAACCTGCTGCCACGGCTGTTCACGCCGTTGAGCTGGCCTTAAAGAGCCTGGTCACACCCCTGTCAGACAGCCGAGTCCTCGTTGTTGGTGGTGGGGCCATTGGCATACTTTCAGCGCTGCTTCTTGTGCACAAAGGAGCGACTAACTTAACCGTTGCAGAGACCAACGCCCTGCGTCGCGAGACCCTTCAAAGGCATGTCCGAGCCGATCTTCTAAATCCCATTGAGCAGTCCATTGAGCCCGCCGCCTACGACTTGGTAATTGATGCTGTTGGCTCGGCAAAGACACGTCTTATGGACCTTGAGGCGGTCGCTCCGGGGGGTGTGGTGATGCATATTGGGCTGCAGGACTGGGCAAGTGAAATTGACATGCGCAAGCTCACCCTGGCCGAAATTACTCTGCTTGGCACCTACACCTACACCATGGAAGACCTACGAAAAACGGTTGAACAACTCGACCGTGGCGATTTTGGATCGCTTGACTGGTTGGATGTCCGACCGCTTAAAGATGGAGCAAAAGCCTTTGAAGATCTGGACCAGGGTAAAACGGCATCACCCAAGGTTCTACTTTGTCCGTAAATGTTTAGAAATAGAGACTGACCTAGGGCTAACGACTAGGCTTTGGGGGTTACGAGTTGGGGGTACTGGCGGTATGGTGTGTAAGTGGAATTCGATTTAGTAGCTGGTAAAGCTGTTTCGATTTTTTTATAACAAAT
Source organism: Burkholderiales bacterium (assembly GCA_030834045.1). Classification (GTDB taxonomy): domain Bacteria; phylum Pseudomonadota; class Gammaproteobacteria; order Burkholderiales; family Burkholderiaceae_A; genus Hahnella. The sequence goes on along the minus strand of JAURFZ010000002.1, from coordinate 28,467 downwards.
GAGGAGATCAACTGTATGAACATTTTGACACGCCGATTCACAACGGCCTTAGCATGCGCAAGCCTGCTGGGGCTAGCAAGCGCACCGCAGGCTGTTTTGGCGGCGGACCCCAGCGTGAAGATTCGAGTCCAATCCGTGATTCCAACCTCGGCCGACGAAATCACTATGCTGAAAGATTTCGCCAGCGACGTCTCGGCGCTGACCGACGGCACCGTCACCTTTGAGGTACTGCCCGCTGGCGCCATTGTGGCAGTGGCCGATACCCTTGATGCCGTAGACAAGGGCCTGATCGAGGGTGGCTTTGCCTGGACTCACTACTGGTCGGGTAAGCACCCTGCGGCCACACTCTTTGGTTCGCCTTCGGCAGGTGCAGGTGTCGGTCTTGACAACTTCGCTTGGCTCTCATGGTTTCAGTATGGCGGTGGCCAAAAGCTCTATGACCAGCTCTGGAAAGAGATGAACATGAATGTCAAGGGCATCATGCTTCAGCCCGTTGGCCCAGAGGCTCTTGGCTGGTTTAAAAAGCCCATCAAGAGCATGGCTGACTTTCGTAAGCTTCGGTTCCGCACACCTCCTGGAATTCCAGGGCAGCTTTACAAAGACATCGGCGTTGCCTCGGTTGCCATGGGCGGTGGTGATATTCTGCCAGCCTTACAAAAAGGTGTTATTGATGCTGCCGAGTGGTGCTGCCCAAAGCCTGACATGACCTTTGGATTCCATAAGGCTCTAAAGCATTATTACCTTCAGGGCTTGCACCAGAACGTCGTGAATGCCGACCTTTACATTAACGGTGATGTCTGGAAGAAAATGACGGACCGACAGCGTAAGGCCATTGAGGTTGCAGGTAATGCAGCACTCATGAAGTCATTAAGCTACCGGATTCTTGAAAACGGCAAGGCTTTGCATGAGCTAACAACAAAGCACGGGGTTCAGCTTCACGACACTCCGGCCGACTACTTTAAAGAGTACAGCGCTGCAGCTATGAAGACCTTTGAGAAGAACTCGGCTGAAAACGCATTTTTCAAGACCGTGTGGGAGAGCCAAAAGGCCTTTGCTGAGCAGGCTATCCCCTTCTGGGCAGGTGCTCAAAAGGCAAATGCTGGAATTACTGGGGCCTATGCGGACGTCCTGGCGGCTCAGCAAAAGAAGGCTAAGAAGTAAAACTGTTTCTTTGTAAGAAGTCGGGCCCTTTCAGCTGATCGGGCCCGGCTGTTTCTTCTTCACAACCCCAACTTTTTTATTTGAGCCCATGAGCGATCCCATTGATATGCGCTCCGACGAGATGATTGCGTCTCGGCGGTCCGACACCATCGACCTTCCTAGCGATATGCCCGAATGGATGCAAAAAACCATTCGTCGAATTGATGGTTTTAGCATTCGTGTTGGCGAAATTATTGCCTGGCTCACCTTGCCACTTATGCTTGCAATGGCCTACGAAATTTTCGTGCGCTATGCCTTTACCGCGCCCACAGACTGGGCTTACGACATTTCACGAATGCTTTATGGCGCCATGTTTATGATTGGCGCCGGTTATGCCCTGCAAAAAGGCGTGCATATTCGCTCCGACTTTCTTTACCGCAACTGGTCTGTGCGTACCCAGGCCATGGTAGACATCACCATGTATGTCTTCCTTTTTCTGCCGGCCATGCTTATTGCCATTTGGGTGTCGACCGAATGGGCATGGAAGGCAATTGAGAATGGCGAGCGCGGCATGGATACCACGTGGATGCCCTATCTCGGCCCCATCAAAGCAGCACTACCTGTAGGCATTCTTTTTTTAATGATCCAAGGTATCTCTGAGCTGCTTAAGGCGATTTATGCCTATCGCCAAGGAAGGTGGGCCTGATGTCTCCAGAGATTATTGGTGGGCTGATGATTCTGGCCATGCTGGTCGGAATCTTTATTGGCTATCCCATCTCGTTTCTTCTTATCTTTCTAGGAATTTCTTTTGGCTATTGGGGCTTTGGGGAGCTCGTCTTCTATCAGATGACCCTGCAGTTCTACTCCACCATGATGGAGCAGACCCTTACGGCGGTTCCCCTGTTTGTCTTTATGGGCATCATGATGGAGAAGGCTAATTTAATGGAACGGCTCTTTGACTCTTGCCAGCAGCTTCTTGCTCGCCTGAGGGGTTCCCTTTATTTAGCCGTGATGTTTGTCGCCACCATTTTTGCCGCTGCCACGGGTATTGTTGGGGCCTCGGTAACCATTCTTGGAATCATGGCGGGCAAGTCCATGATTCGCTCGAAGTACGATGTGCAGATGTCTGCAGGCCTTATTGCTGCGGGCGGCACGCTCGGTATTCTCATTCCGCCTTCCATTATGTTGGTGGTCATGGGCCCGATTCTTGAAGTGCCGGTGACAACCTTGTTTACTGCCGCCGTTGTACCGGGCCTTCTGCTTGCGACGCTTTTTACGGGCTACGCCATGCTGCGTTGCGCAATTAACCCATCGCTAGGGCCACCCCTTGAGGGCGACGCCATTATTGACGATCGTCGTAAGGTCTGGGTGGAGTTTTTTAAAGGCCTGGTTCCCCCTGCAGCCCTCGTTCTATCGGCCTTGGGCAGCATTATGTTTGGCTTTGCAACGCCCACCGAGGGTGCAGCCTGTGGTGCGGTGGGTTCGCTTTTGCTAACCCTTGCCTACCGCAAGCTCAACTACACCGTCTTTCGCGATTCGCTTATTAAGACCTTGCAGATTACGGTGCTTATTCTGTTCTTGGTTGCCGCCTCCAACTTCTTTGGGGCTGTCTTTGCGCGTCTAGGAACACCAAGCGCCATTACCGAGTGGCTAATAAGCCTTGAAATAAACCCTTACCTGTTGCTTGCCGTCATCATGATTGGCATCTTTTTATTGGCCTGGCCACTGGAGTGGGTTCCGATTATTCTCATTGTTGTGCCTTTTGTCGTACCCATTATTGACAAGCTTGGCTTTGATCTGGTCTGGTTTGGTATTTTGGTAGCCGTCTGTCTGCAGACGGCGTGGCTTTCGCCTCCGGTGGCAATGTCGGCCTACTTTTTAAAGGGAGTGGTCCCTGAATGGGACTTGGGTCAGATCTACAGAGGTATGTTGCAGTTCATGGGGCTGCAGTTGGTGGGGCTCGTCATTATTGTGGCCTTCCCAGACCTTGTGCTGTGGTTGCCTCGTTTACTTGAAGGCGAGTAGGCGTAAATGGACATAACTGAAACGGACTACCTGGTGGTAGGCGCGGGAAGTTCCGGCTGCGTGGTTGCAAACCGTCTTTCGGAAGACGGACGAACCAATGTGGTTTTGCTCGAGGCAGGACCGCCCGATAACTACCTATGGATTCACATTCCTATTGGCTATGCCAAGACCATGTTCAACCCCGTTTACAACTGGATGTTTGAGACCGACCCCGAGCCGGAGATGAAGGGGCGCAAGGTCTATTGGCCTCGTGGTAAAACCCTTGGTGGGTCCTCCTCCATTAATGGACTTGTCTATGTGCGCGGGCAGCCACAAGACTACGACGACTGGCAGGCTCAGGGCTGCCCTGGCTGGTCTTGGTCGGACGTTCTTCCTTACTTCAAGAAGTTTGAGAACAATTCGCGCGGCGCCTCGGAAACCCATGGCGGCAGTGGTCCCGTGTATTGCTCCGACATTGCCAACAAGCACGAGCTTATGGAGGCCATTATTTCGGGCGCAAACTCCTTAGGGGTTCCGCGCAATGCCGACTTCAATAATGGCCAACAAGAGGGCGTAGGCTACTACCAGCTCTTTACCAAACGCGGATGGCGTTCAAGCACAGCAGTTGCCTATTTGAAGCCAGCACGCAGCCGAACCAACCTTCAGGTTCTTACCCATGCCATGGCCACTCGCGTATTGTTTGAAGGCAAGAAGGCCGTTGGTGTGGAGTTCGAACAAAAAGGTGTGCGCCGTCAGGTTCGTGTTCGTAAAGAAGTTATTCTTTCTGCTGGTGCCATTCAGAGCCCCCAGCTACTGGAGTGTTCAGGTGTTGGCCAGGCCGATCGCCTGCAGGCCCTTGGTATTCCTGTTGTTCATCATCTACCGGGGGTTGGTGAAAACCTGCAAGACCATCTTCAGTTCCGTCTCTTGTTCCGCTGCAAAAAACCCATCACAACCAATGACGATCTCCGCAGCCCGCTGCGCACCGTGAAGATGGGACTGCAGTGGCTTCTTTCAGGCGGGGGGCCCCTTGGGGTTGGTATTAATCAAGGCGGGCTCTTCACCAAGGTCTTGCCAGGCGTTACCGACCCTTCGAACAGGCCTGATATTCAGTTTCACTTCGCAACCCTTTCGGCCGATATGGCTGGTGCAAAGCCGCATCCTTTCCCAGGCTTTACTTTTAGTGTCTGTCAGCTGCGGCCTTACTCACGAGGCTCGGTTCATGCCATAGCCCCGGATGCGCGGGAGCGTCCTAGCATGAAGGCTAACTACTTAACGCATCCCATCGATCGTCAATGCGCCATTGCCTCGGTGAAGTACGCGCGGCAGTTATCGCAGACTCAGCCCATGGCCAATTACACGCAAGAGGAGCTTAAGCCAGGAATTCAGAGAGCCTCGGACGATGACATTCTCGATTTCTGCCGCGAAAGCGGCGCAACTATTTTTCACCCCTCGGGTACCTGCAAAATGGGCCAGGATGAGATGGCTGTGGTGGATCCAGAGTTAAAGGTTCGAGGACTTGAAGGCCTGCGGGTGGTGGACTGCTCGGTGATGCCAACTCTGGTCTCGGGAAACACCAACGCTGCCGCCATGATGATGGGTGAGAAGGCGGCAGACCTTATTCGGCAAGCCGCTTAGCTCTTGAGGTAAGCATCCGGGTTTAGGCCGAATGCTTACCCGTTAAATGCCTGGTCAGCCTGTGCATTTGGCTGAGGTCTTCTTCAATCCATTGCTAGCAGGGCTTTTAAACGACCAAGCCCATTAATCAACCCAATTACCCAAGAAAACTGTCGACGAGTTTAAGCCGTTGAACCTTACCCGACGGCCCACGCGGCAGGTCGGCCACAAGCCGAATCTGTGAAGGTGTTTTAAAAGGACCAAGCTGAGTCTTTACCCAGTCAATGAGCTCATTGGCCTCAGTGGTCTGGCCTTCTTTTAAAATCACGCAGGCTGCAATGTCTTGTCCGTAATGCTTGTGCGGAATACCCACTGCCGCGGCATCAAGCACACTGGGGTGTTGCAGCAAGATCTCATCAATTTCCCGCGGGGCAATATTCTCGCCACCTTTAATAATGAGCTCCTTAATACGCCCGGTGATGAAGAAGAAGCCATCGGCATCCACCTGGCCCAAGTCGCCGGTGCGCAACCAGCCATCCGGAAAGAAGGCAGCGGCCGTCCCCTCCTTGTTCTTGAAGTAGCCCATCGTGACATTGGGGCCACGAATAATGACCTCTCCGGTCTGCCCAATGGGAAGCTCACCTCCGTGCTCGTCTGCAATAAAGGCTTCGCAGCCAGAGGGCCGGCCCACCGAGCCAATTTTTCGCTGCGCAGGGTCAAGGGGGTTTGAAAAGCTTGGTGCCACGGTCTCGGTAAGACCCATGGTCTCAATGACACCAATTCCAAACATCTCCTCAAAGGCCTTGTGGTGTTCGGGTGGTAAGGGGGCAGAGGCTGACCGACAGAACTTCAACTGCACCTGCCTGCTCTGCTCTGTGGGCCCCTGGTCAATAAGGTAACTAATGATGGTGGGCACCACGTTCATCCAGCTGCATTCAAACTCTTTAACCTGAGCCCAGAACTGCGTGGCCGAAAACTTTGGCGGCATGGCCAGGCTTCCCGCGTGCCACAGGGTTGCCATCATGGTGACTCCAAAGGCGTTGATGTGATAAAGCGGCAGCACCGCGTAGACCCGGTCAGCTTGGGTGAGCTGATGCTCAGCCGAAATGGATGCCGCATTACTTAATAAGTTACCGTGAGTCAGCATGACACCCTTGGGCCGGCCAGTGGTGCCACTGGTGTACATCAGCAGGGCAAGCTCCTTGGGATGCGGACCCAGGACCAGGCTCTTGCCCGCTTTTTCAATAATGGGCATTGCCAGCCGGTGAGGGTCCATCACCAAAAGGGCCATGGCGGGCCTGTCCTTCAAAAGGGCACGCGCGCGCGCCTGCCATTCCTGCGAAACAATGAAGGCATGCGCCTCGGAATGCTCGATGATGTAGCGCATCTGGTCTTCGGTGCACAGAAGGTTCACCGGATTCACCGAGTAATCGTTTGCCATACAGCCAAGCAGGCTTGCCAGGGTTCCAATGCCATTGGGCATAAGTAAGGCAATGTGCATACCCGGGCTTAGACCCGCCTGTTGAAGAACACTCTTTAGCTGAAGCTGAAACTGCTCGAGGCCTTGAAAGCTAAGTTCCACCCGGGTCTCGGTATCAATGCCATAGACCTGCGTGCCGTGCGCCTTAGCCTGCTGGGCCACCAGTTCACCAACCCGCGATGGTCCTGAAAAGCGAAGCGGGCTAGGGTGAACGAAGGGCATTAAAGCACTGGCGGCGTTGCTGGAATAACGGGCCTCTGCCATCTAAGAAATCCTTTGGTAATACAGGTTCTGCGGATGATTGGCCTGTGCAAAGAAAAGCCAGCGCTCGGCAACCATGCCCAGTAGATGAACGAGCGCAATAAAGCCTGCGGTAAGGGGCGTTAAGGGAAGTACAAAGAGCATGACCATCGGAAGCACAAAAGCAAGCATGAGAACTGTGGGTCGTAACTGACGCATGAGGCTTAAGGAGACCCCATGAAAAAACTCTCGTGTATTGAAACTTCCACCCATGATGCCCATGCTGACCTGCCGAACATTGCCGGGAATACCAGTGGCTGAGCGCAGGGTCGACTTCGGTCGCAGGCCCGCATTGCGTTTAAAAATAAATGCTTTGACCGTAAGGCTTATCAGAAGCAGCAGGCCAATAAGAGGCTTTGAAACAAGGAGACCATCAACGGGAAGAAGGGTGCGGCTTAGCCCAAAGAAAAGGGCTCCCCCCGTTAGTCCAAAAAGAATGAAGGCCGCGGGTGTCCATGGGGTTGACCATTCCTGCAGAAACTTAAGGCAGCCGTAAATCATGGCCGTACAGATCCACATGGCAAGGCAGGCGACAAGGGCGAGAGGTGCCACCACCTCCCAAAGGGGGCCAAAGATCTCGGGCAGCCCCAGAACCCCTTGGAGTCCATGAACAAAGGTAAAGCCAAGCACCACTGGCATCACAATAATTTCCCTCGAGAGCCAAGAGGTTCGCCATTGGGAGGCCGAGCGCCAGGCGCGCGAGGGGCGGCCTAGGTGAAAGAAAGCGCTTATAAGACCTGCAAATAAAAGACCGAAGGCAAACATGGACGGCCCGAGAAATGCCAGGCTATCGGTGGCGGGTGCCTGGCTGGAAAAGCTTCCCCACTGCTCAAGAATAAGCATGACAAGCAGGCCTTGTCCCAGGCCTGCAAGCACAGTAAAAATAACCATAGACCACGGAGGACGCATCGCCTAGACCTCCTCTTTCTCGTTGGCCGTTGCTGTCATCGAGGCAAGCCAGCTCTGGTGGGGTAGGTATTGGTTAGCAGGCTGCGTCTGCCATTCGGGCATCAGTGCATAGCCCGCACGCTCGGCAATGGCTATGGACACCTCGGAGTCAGGATCGTGGACATCGCCAAACAGACGCGCACTGGTTGGGCAGGCCATGACGCAGACAGGTTTGCGCTGGTCCTCAGGAAGGTTTTCGTTGTAGATGCGGTCGACGCAGAGCGTGCACTTGGTCATCACCTTACGTTCTTCATCAAGCTCACGCGCACCATAAGGGCAGGCCCATGCGCAATAACTGCAGCCAATGCACTTGTCGTAATCAACAAGAACAATGCCGTCTTCTTCTCGTTTGTAGGACGCCCCTGTGGGGCAGACTGGCACGCAGGGAGGGTCCTCGCAGTGCAGGCAGCTTTTGGGAAAGTGCACGGTCATTGCATCGGGAAAACTGCCCGACTCGTAGGTCTGAACACGGTTAAAGAAGGTCCCCGATGGGTCTTCGTCGTAGGGGTTCTGGTCTGACAATGGACCCGCCGAATAGCTGTTGTTCCACTGCTTGCAGTTGGTGACGCAGGCCTGACAGCCCACGCAGACATTGAGGTCAATAACAAGTGCAAGTTGAGTCATACCTTGTGCTCCTTACGACGGCCTAGCATGCCAGGGGGTGCGGAAATGGATTTGAACTGAGGAAAAGATTGCTTGGGTTCGTGCTTGTCGGCCGGATAGATACGCACGCGAACGTCGTACCAGCCTGCCTGCCCAGTAACCGGGTCTGAGTTGCTAATGGTTGCGGCGCCAGGCTCTGGCCCAAGAGGAAGCTCTTCGGAGATGAGGTGGTTGAGAAGAAAGCCCTTCTGCGATTCATTGGCCTTCTCGCCAAGACCCCAGGCACCCTTTGATTTCCCAATGGCATTCCAGGTCCAGACCGTTCCCGGCTCCACGGCCTCAGACAGCCTTGCCTGGGCGCGAACTTTACCCCATGGGCTTTCGACCCAGATCCACTGGTCGTCTGCAATACCGGCAGCCGCCGCAGTGCCCGCATTTACGAAGAGAAAGTTGTGGGAATGAATCTGTCGAAGCCAGGCGTTCTGAGAATCCCAAGAGTGGTACATGGCCATGGGCCTTTGGGTAACTGCCGAGAGCGGATAGTCTTTCGACGAGACAAGAGCATGCTCAAGGGGCTCGCTCCAAAAAGGCAAGGGGCTGAAGTGGCGTTCAATACGCGCACGCAGGTGCTGGGGTGGCTGACGCCCTTTTCGTAAACCCTGGGCGGCCTGCCGAAAGCCCAACAAAAGCTCCGAGTAAAGATGAATCATGACTGGGGCATCAAGCTTGCGCAGCCCATTGTCTTTGGCAAAGCCAAGGTAGCCCGCATTCCAGTTGCGCATAAACCGATGGCCTTCGGGCATCTCGTAATGAAAGACGCAGTTGTTTGCCTTGTAGGCTTCCCACTGTTTAGGGTTGGGTTCGCCCTTTAACGAGGCCTTGCCATCTTTGCCTCGCCAGCCCGCAAGAAAGCCAATGCCACTGCCCGGGGCTGTCTCGAAGTTCACAATGAAGTCTTCGTAGCCCGAGAATTTAGGGCTGCCGTCCTGCCTGGTGAAGGCGGGAAATTTAAGCCGCGAGGCCAGTTCTACAAGCACCTCCTGAAAGGGCTTGCAGTCGCCAAGAGGCTCGACCACAGGAACACGCACCGAGTCGCATGGCCCGTCGAACTCCGAGATCGGTCGATCAAGAAGACTCATGGCATCGTAGCGTTCAAGGTAGGTTGTGTCGGGAAGCACCAGGTCGGCAAAGCCAGTCATCTCGCTATGAAAGGCATCACAGACCACGAGGAAAGGAATCTTGTAATTTCCATTGGGCGACTTGTCGTTAAGCATGTCGCGCACCTGATCGGTGTTCATGGTGGAGTTCCAGGCCATGTTCGCCATAAAGATCATGAGCGTGTCGATGGGGTAGGGGTCGGCCTTCCATGCATTGGTAATGACGTTGTGCATCAGACCGTGGGCAGACAAAGGATGCTCCCAAGAAAACCCCTTGTCGATTCGAATGGGCTCGCCCGATTCAGTCACACAAAGGTCTTCGGGGCAGGTGGGAAAGCCCAGCGGCGTGGTGGCAAGGGGCTCGCCTGGCTTAATTTGGCTCTCGCCATTCGGTGGTCGAACCGAAGGGGGTATGGCACGAGGAAACGGCGCCTTGTGCAAAAAGCCGCCCGGCCGATCAATGGTGCCTAGAAGACTCATTAAGTTTGCTAAGGCTCGTACCGTTTGAAAGCCATTGCTGTGAGCCGCAAGTCCACGCATGGCATGAAAGGCAACAGGCCGCCCAATCACCTTGTCGTACTGCTTACCAAAGGAGTCGGTCCAGGCAATAGGAAGTTCGAAGGACTGGTTCATGGCCACCTCGGCCATTTCTCTAGCAAGCTTTTCAATGCGTGCCGCAGAGACACCGGTAATGGCCTGCGCCCATTCGGGCGTGCAGTCTGCAAGGCTCTCTTTCAGAAGCTCAAAGGCGGGCCGCACGTTAATACCATTGACGGTAAAGCGTCCAGTCAGTGCAGGCCGGGCAGGCCGCTCGCGCATGCAGACCGCCTTGTTCGCGTCTTGGTCCCAGACCATCTGGTCGAGTTGATCGTAGATGGGGGGCTTGTCGGCGACATCGGCACGAAGAAACTGGCCATGCTCTTCAGATCCCGGCGCATCAATAACCAGTTGAGGACCATTGGTGAACTGTGCAACGAAATCCGTGTCGAAGGTCTCTGCATTAACAAGTACATGGCTAATTGCAAGCAGCAGCGCGCCATCGGTTCCAGGTCGAATGGGGATCCATTCATCGGCGATGGCGCTGTAGCCTGTACGCACCGGGTTCACCGAAATAAACTTGCCACCCTCGCGCTTGAACTTCGAGATCGCCATTTTGAGCGGGTTGCTGTGATGGTCTTCGGCCGTGCCCATCATGATGAAGAGCTTGGCATTCTCAAGGTCGGGGCCGCCAAACTCCCAGAACGAACCACCAATGGAATAGATCATGCCTGCGGCCATGTTCACTGAACAAAAGCCGCCGTGAGCAGCATAGTTCGGTGTGCCAAATTGGCGAGCAAAGAGACCGGTAAGGGCCTGCATCTGGTCGCGTCCGGTGAAAAGCGCAAATTTTTTCGGATCGGTCTGACGGATTGTTCCAAGTCGATCGCTGAGCATGTCGAACGCCTGCTCCCAAGAGATGGGATCGAACTGACCATCACCACGATCGGTGCCCGGTCGACGCAACAAGGGCTTGGTTAGACGCGCCGGTGAGTACTGCTTCATCACGCCCGAGCCGCCCTTGGCGCAGATGACACCCTTGTTGAGGGGATGGTTGGGGTTGCCCTCAATAAACTTCACCTCCCCGTCTTTGACATGCACATTGATGCCACAACGACAGGCGCACATGTAGCAGGTGGTGCTCTTAATTTCAGTGCCCTCTTGCAGGGCCTGGGTGGTGGCAATGGGATTAAACGATACCTTGCTCATAGCGTGAACACCTTGTAGCAGTAATTAAAAAATATCGGCCGTCTGAACCAAGGCGGCCGCCATGGCGCAGGAGGCCAGTCGACTGTAGGCAGAGTCGGAGCGACTGGTTAAGACAATGGGAACCTTCGCCCCAAGAATGACACCTGCGGCCTCCGCGCGTGCGGCATAGACCAGGCTTTTGAAAAGAATATTGCCGGCGTTGAGGTCGGGTGCCAAAAGAAGATCGACATCGCCACTAACTTGGCTTTCATACCCCTTAATGTCTGCCGAGCGGCGCGAGAGCGCAAGGTCAAGGCCCATGGGGCCCTCCACCACCGCATTGCCAAATGCACCCTCGGCTGCCATGTCACACAAGGCTTTGGCATCAACGGTTGCCTTAATTTTTTCGTTGACCGATTCGGTGGCCGAGATGATTGCGACCTTGGGGCGTTTCACGCCGATCTGCTGCATGGCTTCAATGGCACTGGTAAGAATGTCAACCTTTTCGTTTAGACCGGGGTCAATGTTCACGACCGCATCCGCCACAAAAAGGGGCTTCTCAAACCCTGGTACATCAAACTTAAAAATATGACTGATCCGGCGTGAGGTTCTTAACCCTGCAGACGATTTCAGGCAGGCCGAGAGCAGTTCGTCGGTGTGAAGGCTTCCTTTCATGAGCGCGTTGATTCGCGGATGCAACCCTGCACAGTCGGCAACAGCCTTTTGCGCCGCTTCAATTGCGGACCCCTCCACGTTTTGGATTTCAATTCCAAGAAGGCTAAGCCCAGACGATTGCGCCAGTGAATGCATACCTGTTTCAGGTCCATAAATAACAACATGGGCAAGACCGTGGCTGTGGCAGTCAATGGCGGCCTTCAATGCATCAACCGAAAGTGGGTAGACCACACCAATATTAAGTGAGTGCAGTGCCTTACTCTTGTGAATAAGCGCGTCAAGAAAAGGGTAGTGAATGGGCGCCAGGCTTGCCTGAATCATTGGTTAATTCCCTGGTTCTGAAGGGTTGCCGAAATAGCAGAAGCTGCCCACCGTAACCGGTCAATTTTCTTTAGAGCTTCATTCATACTCAGGCGCGCCGTAGGCGCATGCACAGCAACGGCAGCAATGCACTGGCCGTTGTCATCAAGCACGGGTACAGAAAGGCAGTTCAGGCCCGCCGCGTACTCTTGCTGATCGATGCTGTAGCCTCGTCGCGCGATGCGATCAAGTTCGGTCTGAAAGTCATTGGGGTCGGTGATGGTCTGGGGCGTGTAGGCTTGGTAGGGCAAAGCCTTAATAAGTGGGTCGCGAATGCTTGGGTTCATAAGCGCCAGAATCATCTTGCCACTGGCGCTGCAGTGGGCAGGTACTCGAGAGCCGGGCTTAAGGTCCATACGCAATGGCCAGTTGGCCTCGGCACGGTCAAGGTAGACAACTTCAATGCCATCAAGAATGGTGAGGTTGCAGGATTCATTGAAGTCCGAAACCAACCGCTTCAGTATGGAGTGCCGTTGCGCGCTTATATGACTGTGTCGAAGCGTGTCGATGGCCAGAGTATTTAACCGGGGCCCAGGCGCAAAGTGCCGCCCCCCAGGCATACGCTGAACAAACCGCATTTCTTCAAGACCAAGCAAAAGTCTGTGCATGGTGGCCTTTGGCTCATCGAGCCGAACAACCAATTGGGCCAGGGTCTGGGGCTTTTCTGATTGGGCAATGGCCTCAAGCAGGGTTAAAAGACGAAGTGAGGGGCTGCCGATGTTGCTAAATGAATTTGCCATTGGCGCCAAGGCCGGTGATACCCGAAGTTCGGCAGTCACCGAAGGCTTAGAGCCAGCCTTGGCGATTGTTTTCAAGCGGGTTGCGCCCCTGGCCATTGGACTGGACTTTAACTTGGCGCTTAACTTGGCATTTAACTTAGCGTTTGACTCGTTTGCCCTCATTCGCTAAATTATGGGTCAAAATGTTCCAGTTTTCAAAGAGGTTATTCCTCTTCCTCCGTCGGTAATTCCGCCCAAGCTAACTATGTGGCGCAGACTCTTCCCTTTTCTTCACTGGCTTCCTCAGTGGCCAAAGTCAGGCCATGTGCAGTCGGACGTCTGGGCAGGCCTCACCGGTGCAACAGTTGTTCTGCCCCAGGGCGTTGCCTTTGCCACCTTGGCGGGCATGCCCCCTCAGTACGGTCTTTACGCGGCGATGGTGCCCTGCGTTGTTGCTGCGCTGTGGGGCTCAAGCCGGGTCATGGTCACGGGTCCCGCCAATGCCATTTCGCTCACCACGCTTGCATTGGTTGCGCCACTCGCTACTCCGGGCAGCCCAGACTACGTGGCGCTGGTGCTTAGTCTCACGTTTATGGTGGGCGTTCTGCAACTCGCTATTGGTATCTCAGGCCTGGGTAGGCTCGTTGAAAAAGTTCCGCACGCGGTTATTCTGGGCTTCACCATCGGTGCAGCAGTGCTCATCGCAAACAGCCAGGTGGGCACCGCGCTTGGCCTGTCGCTTGAACGCACCACCTCCATCCTTGTCACAGCAGGCCAAGTCCTCGAGCGACTCGATCAAATTAATTTTTTCCCATTGGCCATCGCGGTGATGACCATTGTTTTCATCCTGTTGTTTGAGAAGGTCTCACGGCGACTGCCCGCCATGTTCTTCGGTCTTTTGCTTGCCTCGGCTGTCACCTGGCTGCTTACGCACTGGCTTGGTCGGCCAAGCCTTCCGGCCGTCTCTGCTCTGCCCAGCGCACTGCCGTTGCTCTCCTGGCCCATTCCGCCGCTCGAGGTTTTGCCATCTCTTCTCGTGCCTTGCCTGGTGATGACCATGCTTGCGCTCGCAGAGGCCTCTGCCATTTCGCGTGCTATGGCCACGCGCCAAGGCATTGCCTTTAACGGCACGCAGGAGGTGATTGGGCAGGGTCTTGGAAACCTTACCGGCTCTTTCTTTTCATCCTACCCAACCAGCGGTTCGTTTAATCGCTCTGGGGTCAACATAGCCAGTGGTGCGAAGACCCCCATGGCCGCGGTGATTGCTTCGCTTCTTCTTGTTCTGATTCTTGCCTTCGGTCGTGAATTTGCCACGCTCTTACCGCTTGCCTGCATTGCGGGTGTTTTGTGGGTGGTGGCCTGGCGTCTTATTGAAAGACGCGACCTTCGTCATACCCTTGAGCTTGGCTGGAGTAATCGTCTGGCCTGCCTCTTCACCATGGGGGCAACCTTGTTCTGGTCGCTCGAGGCTGCCCTTATTGGGGGTGTTCTTTTGTTTTTTGTGGTGCAACGTATTTTAGGGCCCGATCAAAAAGGACCATCGAAAAGCTAGGCCCTGACGCCTTGTCATCGATGCTAGCCATGCTGCCCTCTGTAGAAACACTAAGCCCATGGCTCGACCCCAACCTTACTAACCATCTCACCATGTTGGTGGGTATCTTTTTATTGGGTGGGCTGGTGCGAGGCGCTACCGGTTTTGGCGGTGCCATGGTCATGATCCTTCCTCTGGCGTCGATTTACGCAATGCCTCAGGCCATTGCCATCTCTATCTTGCTTGAGTTGTTTGGGCCATTGCTACTGCTTCGATCAGCCTTCAGACAGGTTTATGACAAGGCACACACCTACAGGCTGTTGCATAAGTTTGTCCTCTGGTCAGTCCTCGGGCTACCCATTGGATTATTTGCACAAGGGATTCTAGATACCAATGTCGTTGGCCTGATTGCGAGTTTCGTTATTGCATTCATAGCCTTGGCTATGTTGGTCGGCGCTCAGCGTTTGCTTCCTAGGGTTTCGAACAACGTTTCACGAGGGTTGGGTCTGGCCTGTGGGAGCCTTATAGCTTTGACAGGCATTGGCGGCCCCGTGGCGGCGAGTTATTTCATGAACGCAATAAACGAACCTCGTCTGGTGCGTTCCATGATGCATCTGTACGCCACAGTGATGTCAATCGCCACCATAACCTTGATGCTTGGAGTTGGTTTTGTGGGGAAAGAACTGTTCCCACCCTTGGCCCTAGGACTTCCTGTCTACATTATTGCAACCTCAGCAGGTCAGCACCTGACAGGGTTTATTTCTCCGAATCGACTCAGACAATTTATTTTGCTTTTTATCCTCGCAAGCAGTGGCTTTTTTTTACTGCGATTTTTGCCCGTTGAATTGGTTTAGTAAGCCTCGCCTGTTGCAACGGCCTTCTGCCATTGCAGGCCCGCAGGTCTTAAGTTGAAGTGCCCATCAATGAAGCCAAGCCTTGGATAATAGCCACGGTCGACATCGGCAAAGGTGTCGAAAATAAAAAATAGATTAGGGTGTTTTAGGCAAAGACTGAGGGCTTGCTGCGTTAACTGCCTTAGCCTTTCAGTGTCACCGTTAAGGGCGGCAGTTGATGGGCCTGACGTTTTAATAGAAATTTGAACTGAGCATCCACAGGTCTTCGCCCAGGCTGCGCAATCTTCAGTGACCATAGCAAGTTCTTGGTGAAATTCATGGCGTACAACCACGCCATTAAGAAAGCTGCCTGCAACCATCTTCTGCATCCAGTCTGTCTGGGCTTCTAATTCACCAACTAAAAACCCAGATCGAATAAAGTGGCTGAAGGTATTTCCATGGGTTTGTTTCTCAAGGCCTTCATCTCGAAGTGGCGATAAAAACAGCCCAATGCCAGTAGCCTTGGTAAAGGCCTGATAGCGATCTTTGACCCGATTAAAATCAACAAGTCTTTGATTGCATTCCATAGCATCAACTTGAAGGTTATCCTGGCTTAGAAGCGCATCGCTGGGGGCACCAAGTTTGGTCATCCACACGGAAATACCCTGCCCCCGAAGCAGGGGAATACGCTCACGTGATTCCTGGGTGCGAACATCAATTTCGGGAATCTTTACGAGCCTTGTTCCCATTTCAAGAAGCGCCTGCAGAGGGTAGTCATTGCGGGCAAACTTTCGGCCGAACTCTTGGACACCACCGGTTGCCGTAATTTGCTCGGACTGTGCCCAAGGGTGGCGAAGTTCAACACCAACATTTGGAAACGTCGACACCCGTGGGTGTGTTGCAAGCAGTTGGGTTTTCGCGGTTGGCCTGCCGGGGAGCTGGCGCTCACCCTGGGTTCGAATTGAGTAAACCACCGATTCGCTCTCAAAGACATCGACCAGGAAATAACCGAATCGCCCTGGGTCGCCTCGTCCGAACTCGACTGCTGGCGCAATACGGTAGAAGGCGGAAAAATCGTGCCGCATAAATGCCGTTGATGGAAGCATGAAGAAATTCGCTTCACCAATTCGGTCAAGCCAAAAATTATGAACATGACCTGCAAAGATTGTGTCGATGCCGGGCTGCCTGAGCAAACCCAAAAGCCAGGACCGAGCAGGCTGGTCGATGTTGTCGTAGTTGCCCGGCTCGTCCTCACGCCACAAATAAGGTGGGTAGTGCATGAACACGTAACGACGCCCTGTGCAAGGCCTGCTAAGGATTTGTTCAAGCCAGTTGCGTTGCTCTTCCTCCTCGGCCAATCCGGAGTTCATAAGAACAGTGTTTAGAAAAACAAACTGATCGCTCTGGAAAGAAAACTCAAAAAAGTCTTTCCCAAAATGCTGGCGGTACTTTTTTAAGTAGCTGCTACTAACGTGATCGGCCGGCATCCAGTCAACTTTTTTGTCGCCAACATCATGATTACCAGGCACGCAGTAAAGAGGAATTTTTAGGCAGCCTGCAATGGCTTTGAACTCGGTGACAGCCTGCTCAAAGCTTGGTAGACCTGGAACAGGATGAACGATGTCGCCCAAGTGAACAACGAATGCAAGCTCTGATTCGATCTCTGCAAGCTGTTCAAAGACATAACGGGCCCTTTGATTTGCGTAGGCGTTAGTCTCGTAGGGTGATGTTCCCCCAATGTCGAGTTCATTGACATGAGTATCTGCGACAACTGCAAATGTATACCGAGGGGTTGGAGAGCCTTTTGGCCGGATGATGGAATTGCCATTGGAAGAGGTCGTCATGGGAAATACCCTTGGTTAACTTAGCCCGCTGTTGATCGGACTATTATGCGCATAATTGCTTGAGCATCTAATCGAAAGCGTGTTGACACGTTAGGATGACAAACTTTGAACAAGGAGACCCACATGAAAAAAAGAAAGCCCAATTTTTTGGTCATACTGATTGACGACCTTCGTTATGACGAGTTCGGGGCCGGAGGTCATCCTTACATGAAGACGCCCAATATCGATCGCATAGCACACGAGGGAGCGCTTTTTACGCGAGCCTTTCACACTACACCAATCTGTTCCCCCAACAGGGCCTCCGTTATGTCGGGCCAGTATGCAAGCCGTCATGGTGTTATTGATAATGTCGCCCGCGACGCCATGAGCCATAGGCTACCCAACTACCACCTCGAGCTGCAGCAACTGGGCTATGAAACGGCTCACATTGGCAAGTGGCATATGGGCAATGACGGCAAGCCGCGACCAGGCTACGACCACTGGATTAGCTACGACGGTCATGGCCGACTGAACGATCCTGTACTCAACAAGAACGGACGCTACAGTGCCCACAAGGGCTACATGACCGACATCATGAATGACTATGCAGTGGATTATTTAAAACGCAAACGCACCAAACCCTTCTCTCTTTTCTATGCGCACAAGGCGGTGCATCCCGATGCGGACCAGGCGGCCGATGGCAAGCTCACCATTCTTCCTAATGGTGGTTACATTGTTCCCAAACGTCACCAGGGGCTCTACAAAAACGATGTCTTTCCTTCAACTCCCAACATGCTCTCGGCCGAAGAGGTTGTAAAAAACAAACCCGCCTGGAAGGAATGCCTTGAACTGAAGAAAAAGCCGGCAGCCAAGACTTTATTGAAGGCGCTGCAGGCAGGAACCCAGCAAGAGATTCGGCTTCGGGCCCAGATGATGGCCAGTGTGGACGAGGGTGTCGGCCGTATTCTGCAGACGCTAGACGAGCAGGGTGAGCTTGATAACACCTGCATTATTTTCTTTGGTGATAACGGGTATTTCTTCGGTGAGCATGGCCTTGGGCCAGAACGTCGTTTTGCCTACGAGGAGGGTATTCGATCCCCCTTTGCTGTGCGTTATCCGCCAATGATTCCATCGGGTTCGAACCGATCTCAGCTCGTCATCTGTCAGGACATTGCTCCCACACTTATTGAGCTTGCAGGGGGTCAGCCTGGTCAACATATTCAAGGGCAGTCGATGGTCCCAGTCTTTCAGTCTGCAAAGGCCAAGCACCGAAAGTCTTTCATGGTGGAGTATTGGGCAGAAAATGCTATGCCCTGGCTGGTCGGAATGACCTACAAGGCCATACGAACCCAACGCTACAAATATATTCACTGGGTGAATCGGGGGCAGGCAGGTGAACTTGATGAGCTCTACGATCTTAAGGAAGACCCTTATGAGCTTAAGAACCTCTGCCAGGACCCCGTCTTTGCAGCCCAGCGGCGTAAGCTTCAAAAGTCATTAAGGGGGCTGGTAAACCAGGCGCTCGGTTTGGCAGCAAAATAGCCGTGGCATCACGTTGCAGGCGATTGCTCCGAGAGATCCTGGCAAAGCCCTTCTAGGGTCAATCCGTAGGCCGAATTCGGACTGTTTTGTGCCATAATGCAAGTCATGTATATGATACATATATCATGGTTATTCTAATCACAGAGTTCATGGACGAGCAGGCGGTCGCGCGCCTGCGGCAGCAGTTCCAGGTTGTTCACAAGCCAGATGCTTTTGCCCAGCCCGAGCAGCTTGTCGATGAGCTTGCGAATGCCGATGCCTTGATTGTTCGCAACCAGACTAAGGTGACCGAGAGCCTGCTTCATTTGGCACCTAGGCTCAAGCTTGTGGGCCGACTGGGTGTGGGCCTGGACAACATCAACCTCGAAGCCTGCAAGGCACGCGGTATTAAGGTTATTCCGGCAACAGGCGCCAATGCACACTCGGTAGCGGAGTATGTGGTGGTGAGCGCGGTGGCCCTGCTTCGCAGGCTTCCCGCCGCCATGCAAGGCATGCAGGCCAAAGGCTGGTGTCGCGCCGAGTCGTCCGATGGTCGCGAGGCTCCAGGACGTAAGCTTGGGATTGTGGGTCTTGGCGATATTGGCTGCAGAGTCGCGCGGCTTGCTCAGAGCTTTGGCTTTGAATGCACCGGCCACGACCCATTTCTAAAGCAGGCCCCCACCAACATAGAGCTTCTGAGCTTCGAAGACCTCCTGCAGACCGCAGACGTCATCTCGATTCATGTTCCTTACTTGGCTTCAACGGCCTCTATGTTTAATGCAAAGGTTATTGCTTCTATGAAGCCTGGCAGTATTCTTATTAACACCTCGCGGGGTGGCATTGTCGATGAGCAGGCCTTACTAAAGGCTTTAACGTCGGGCCATCTTGGTGGTGCTGCCATTGATGTCTTTGAGACGGAACCTTTACCTGCGCCAACCGAGCTAGCACGCCTTGCCAATGTCATCGTCACACCGCATATCTCTGGGGTCACGCAAGATAGCAATCAGCGGGTGAGTGGTCTTATTGCCGAGCGTGTTGCGAACGAGCTCCATCAACTCTCGAAAGGTTGAACTGCTTCATGAACCTTAGTCTTATTGACGCTGAAAACCTTGCCGCCAAGGCCCTTGAGGCCTCAGGTGTGCAGGCAAGGGCTGCGCAAATCACTGCCAAGTCATTGGTTCGTGCCGATGCCGATGGCATGGCCTCGCATGGGCTGTCGCGGGTACCTCAGTATGCGGGTCATGTTCGTGTGGGGCGTGTGAATGCCCAGGCTAAGCCCTGCGTCGTTGCAAGCCGTCCCGCAGCAGCTGTTGTCGATGCCCAAGAGGGGTTTGCCTTTCCTGCCATGCAACTTGCCGTTGCCGAGGCGGCAGCGCGGGCCAAGACCCAGGGCGTGTCCTTCATTGCGGTTGCCAACAGCCACCATTTTGGAGTGGCGGGTCATTTCGCAGAAGACCTTGCTCGTCAGGGTCTCATTGGATTGGTGGTGGGCAACTCACCTGCGGCTATGCCCATGTGGGGAGGTCGTCGCGCTGTCTTTGGAACCAACCCTATTGCCGCAGCCTTTCCTCGGGTCAAGGCCGACCCTGTTCTCATTGACCTCTCTTTAAGCGCGGTGGCTCGCGGCAAGCTTATGGTTGCCGCGCAAAAAGGCGAGTCCATTCCCGAGGGTTGGGCTTTAAACTCCAAAGGCGAACCCACCACGGACCCCAAGGAAGGTCTCACAGGAATGATGGTGCCTGCAGGCGGGGCCAAGGGCGCCATGCTTGCCTTTATGGTTGAGGCGCTCTGCGTGGCCGTTTCCAACTCGGCCTATGGCTTTGAGGCCGACTCCTTTTTCGAGCTCGAAGGCAACCGGCCTCGTATTGCCCAGGCCTTACTTGCCATCGACATCGGGCTGAGGTCGCAAGAGGGTTATTTCCAGCGTATGGAAGACCTTATTACCTATATTAGCCAGGACCCCGAGGTGCGACTTCCTGGTGAGCGACGCTTTGGCCTTCGACGCCAGGCCGAGCGCAATGGTATTTCGATTTCGGATGATCTTTACAAACAGCTAAAGGAGCTTGCCCAATGACCCAGGCCATTGCAACAGAGGCATCGGTTGTCAAGGTTCGCGTCTGGCGCGGCAAGGAGCAGGGCGAGTATCAGGCCTACGAGGTTCCCCGTCAGCCAAGCCAGACCGTGCTTGATATCGTTACTTATATTCAGCGAGAGATTGACCCCAGCCTTTCTTATCGTTTTGCCTGTCGGGTAGGGGTCTGTGGGTCTTGTGCCATGGTGGTGAATGGTCAGGCACGATGGACCTGCCGAACCCATGTCGACAAGGTCGCCCAAGACGGAGAGATTGAAATTGCGCCTCTGCGAAACCTGCCGGTTGTGAAAGACCTTGTCACCGATATGGCGCCCTTTTTTGACAAATGGGCCAAGGCCAAGGGCCAGTTCCAGGGTGACACCACGCGGCATGATGAATTCGCTCGCGTGGAGCCAGAGTCCAAACAAAGGCAGGCCGTTGACCTTGCCATTGAATGCATTGGCTGTGGTGTCTGTTACTCAAGCTGCGATGTCGTAAGCTGGCGTCCCGACTACCTAGGCCCTGCGGCATTGAATCGTGCATGGACCCTTATGAACGATGTTCGTGACACTGGCAAAGAAGACAGGCTTGAGGCAGTGGGCAACGACGCGGGCTGCCTTGCCTGTCATACCCACACCAGCTGCACCGAGCTCTGCCCCAAGCAGCTCTCGCCAACAGCAAGCATTGCTGGTCTTAAAAGAATGGTGCGGTGATGCCTGGAACATCTACGCTCGAACGCAGGCTTTTTCGCCTTCAGCGGCTCTCGGCAATGGTCTTGGCTGTCTGCCTGGTGGTGCATTTAATCACCATGATTCTTGCCGTTCAGGGCGGGCTGACCGCCGCAGAAATCCTTGCCCGCACCCGTGACAACGCTGCCTGGCTGGCCTTCTACCTTGCCTTTGTCCTTATGGTGACCCTTCATGTTCCCATTGGATTACGCAACATTCTCCGCGAGCTGACAGGCTGGCCGACATCCAGGGTCAACCTTGCCAGTCTGTTTGCTGGTTTTGTTCTTCTTACCTTTGGGCTTCGAGCGGCCTGGGCTGTGTTTCTCGCGTAGCGCTTTTTTAAAAGGAACGTCAAGCGTCATGGCAAGTTTATCGATGGGTCTTAACAACGATTCGCGTAATCGCCGCACTTCGGGCTATTGGGCTTTTCTTGGTCATCGCATTTCAGGTCTGGCGCTTGCCGCCTTTCTTCCCTTGCATTTCTTGGCCCTGGGCTCAGCATTGTCTGGCGAAGACGCCTTGCAAAAAGTCATTGGTTGGACCGACATGCCTTTTGTCAAACTCGCCGAGCTTGGCCTGGTCTTTAGCCTTGCCCTTCATCTTGGTCTTGGGCTGCGTATTCTTTACATTGAACATGCGGCGAATATGAAAAGACACAAATTCTTCGCAGGCTTATCGTTTATTTTCGCCGGTACAGCCACGCTTGTTTTCTTGTTGTCCTTGTCGGTCTTGTAAAGGAGTTGGGTCTTATGTTTACGCTCGATACAGCACAGGTTCAGGAGGCTGCCCGCGAACTTTATATTCGGGCCCTAAAAATTCTTCCAGATGATATCAAGCAGGGTTTTCAAACCTTGGCATCAAAAGAGACCAACACCACCGCCCAGTCTATTTTGGGGACCATGATTAAAAATATCTCGGTGGCAGAAGACAACAATAATCTCTTGTGTCAGGACACAGGAATTCCAATTTACAACCTCATGGTTGGAACCCAGGTGGACTTCAATGGCGCGCAGCTTATTAAGGCCATTGAACAAGGCTGCAGTCGGGCTACGGTGGAGCATCCCATTCGCTCCTCGGTGGTGCACCCCATCACGCGCAAAAACAACCATACCTCCTGTGGGCACCGGGTTCCTGTTGTGAACATTTCCTTTGTCGATCGCCCAGGCTGGGTACGCCTTGAAATGATTCCCAAGGGCAGTGGCTCAGAGAACAATTCTTGGCTCAAAATGGCAACCCCAGCAGAAGGCATTGCTGCGGTTAAAACCTTTGTTGTTGACTGCGTGCTTGAGGCCGGTGGCAAGACCTGCCCTCCCACCATCGTGGGTGTCGGCGTAGGAGGGACCTCGGACCTTTGCATTCATCTTGCAAAAGAGGCTGCCACCCGACCTTTGGGCTCAGTCTGTGCAGACCCCGAAGGTGCAGATCTGGAAAAGGAACTAACCAAGGCGGTGAATGCCTTAGGTGTTGGCCCCCAAGGGCTTGGTGGCGATTCAACAAGTTTTGCAGTGCATATTGAGATGGCGGCAACACACATCACCATGAACCCCGTGGCTGTAAACATGCAATGTCACTCGGCACGACGCGCCAGCGCCGAGTTTTCCTCCAACGGACTTCTTTACGGATTCTAGCCATGGCTCATCACGATCTCCAGACCCCTGTCACGGAAGAGGCAATACGAGCCCTTAAGGTAAACGACACGGTCAGCCTGCACGGTACGCTTTATGGCATTCGCGATGCTACGCAAATTCATATGTTTGATCGTCAGCGCAAAACTCGGTTCGATCTCCATGGCCATGCCGTCATTCACACCGCACCCAATGTGAAGAAGGTGGAGCCCTCCAGCGACCATCCGGCGGGTTATCAGCCCATATGCATTGGCACAACCACAAGCATGCGAATGGAGCGTTTCACCCAGCCTCTCATGCAGCAGTGCGGTGTGCGCATAGTCGTGGGTAAAGGTGGGCTTGGCCCTGTTTCGCTCAATGCCTTTCAGGCAATCGGTGGGGTCTACCTTGCCATTGTGGGCGGCACCGCAGCCCTTGAGACAACCTGGGTGGAGCAGATTGAAGACGTGGACCTTGACGACCTTAACCCGGAGTCGCTTTGGAAATTTCGTGTAAAAGGGTTCGGGCCTTTGCTTGTTGCAATGGACAGCCACGGACAAAGCCTTTACTCCGTTGTGACAGAAAATGCCCAGGCCCAGCGTGCCAAGGTTCTTGCTCAGATGGGCATCCCAAGTTAGAGCCGCAGTCGACAACCTAAAGACCATCCGTTCATCACAGGGGCTAAGCCAAAACCATGCAAGCGAAAACCATCGAAACCTTAAAAACGGATGTTCTCATTTTGGGCTCGGGCGGGGCAGGCCTCTTTGCCGCCCTGCATGCCCATCAGGCCGCTCCCGAGCTTTCCATTACGGTGGCTGTCAAGGGCTTGCTTGGGAAGTCAGGCTGCACTCGTATGGTTCAGGGCGGCTTTAACGTAGCCTTAGCCGAGGGTGATTCAGTAACACGTCACTTTATGGACACCATTGAGGGCGGCAAGTGGCTGCCCGACCAAGACCTTGCCTGGACACTCTGCGAAAAAGCGGTTGAACGTATTCATGAGTTAGAAAACGAACTGGGCTGTTTCTTCGACCGCAACCCCGACGGCACCATGCATCAGAAGGCCTTTGCTGGACAGAGCTTTGACCGCACGGTTCATAAGGGTGACCTGACAGGCATTGAAATTATTAGCCGTCTTGCCGAGCAGGTCTGGGCGCGCAATATTCAGCGCCTGGAAGAGCACCGCGCCATTGAACTCATCCCCGCAGACGACGGCTCTGGTCTAGCTGGTGTGCTAATGATTGATGTGCGCACCGGCGCCTATCGACTCGTGCTGGCAAAGGCTGTTCTGCTTGCAACCGGTGGTGGGCCGACTATGTACAAATACCATACGCCCTCCGGCGATAAAAGCTGCGATGGACTTGCAATGGCATTGCGTGCAGGTCTTACGCTTCGAGACATGGAGATGGTTCAGTTCCACCCGACAGGTCTGCTTGCAGGAAGTCAGACGCGTATTACTGGAACCGTCATTGAAGAAGGTCTTCGCGGCGCGGGAGGCTGGTTGCTCAATGGCCAAGACGAGCGTTTTATGCAGCACTACGACGCAAAGCTCGAGCGTGCAACCCGTGATGTCGTCTCGCGTGCTATTTTCACCGAGATGCGTGAGGGCCGAGTGACGCCGCATGGTGGTGTCTACATTGCCATGTCGCACCTTGGCCCTGAGAAGGTGCGAAAGCAGTTCAAAGGCATGGTTGAGCGCTGTGCAGACTGCGGCTTTGACCTTGCAGCAGGCAAAGTGGAAGTGGTCCCCACGGCCCACTACCTGATGGGGGGTCTTATTTTCAAGGCCGACTGCAGTACCGAGATGCAGGGGCTTTTCGCGGCAGGCGAAGACACGGGCGGTGTGCATGGGGCGAACCGTCTGGGGGGCAATGGTGTCGCCAATTCCACAGTCTACGGCGGCATTGCGGGCGACGCCATGGCCCAGTTTGCCCGCCAGCAGCGGCATTACAAAGAGCCCCTTTGGTCGTCGGTTGAAGAGTCCATCGAGCATCACAACCGTCCCATTGGGCGCCAAGGCCGCGAGCAGCTCTCAAATATTCGCGAGTCGCTTTACGACCTTATGTGGGAGGACGCCGGTATTCTGCGAAGCCGCCAAAGCCTAGGTCGAGCCGAGATCAAACTCAAAGAGCTTGCCGAGCAACTCAATCACGTCGCTGTACCCGATGCAGACCGAGCCTTTCTTATGGCCTGGCACGACCATTTGAACCTTGAGAATCTGGTGGCCATGAGCCAGGTAATTGTCACAGCCGCGCAGGCCCGTGAAAATTCCCGCGGGGCGCACTACCGTGAGGACTTTCCTGATGCCGGTGATCTCATGGCCTCCACCTACACCTGCGTTCAGCAGTCGTCTACGGGTCGCTCACCTGTTGAGGTCACCAACCGGCCAGTGCGCTTCAACCGCGTGAGACCAGGAGAGACCCTTTTGGATGCAGACGAGAATTTGCAAGGCCTTGAGGAAAACCTGGCTACCCAGTTGCAACACGACCATGCGCCGGTGACCTCATGACCCTTGATGCCATCCTGGCCAGCATTGGCAACCTTGCAGCCATTGAGAATGTTCTTGCGCTTATCGTAGGTCTTACGGTTGGTGTCATTGCCGGGGCCATTCCGGGAATGTCTGCTGCCATGGCGGTGGCTCTTACCCTGCCCTTCACCTTTTCTCTAACACCCATCACAGGCATTTTGTTACTTCTTGGGGTCTATAAGGGCGGCATTTTTGGCGGCTCCATCCCTGCTATTTTAATTAAGACACCGGGTACACCTGCATCAAGCGCCACCGTGCTTGATGGCTACCCTATGGCCGAGAAAGGTCAGGCAAGCAAAGCCCTCAGCATGGCGCTCTGGGCCTCGTGCACGGCCGACTTAATTTCAAACCTTGCACTCATTTTCTTTGCGGCATGGCTTGCCTCGTTTGCCTTAAAGTTTGGCCCCCCTGAATTTTTCACGCTTATCTTTTTCTCGCTCACTATCATTGCAGGCGTCTCGGGTGACAGCCTAAGTAAAGGCGTAGTCTCGGCGATTCTGGGTTTGCTCTTTGCCACCATTGGCCTTGACCTGGTTTATGGAACCGACCGTCTCACCTTTGGCAATGCCAACCTCATGAGTGGCTTGAACTTTATTCCCGTGCTCATCGGCCTTTTTGCCATTCCGGAAATTCTGGCCTTTGTGCTTAAGAAAGACATTTCGGTTGGACGAACGCGAAGCCTTTCGGGGCAGGGTATTACCTTTGCCGAATACCGCAGATGCTTTAAGTCTATTTTCCGGGGAAGTGCAATTGGTGTGTTTCTTGGGGCAGTGCCGGGCATTGGCGCAGCACCCTCAGCTTTCCTGGCTTACAGCGAGGCACGTCGCACCTCACCGAACAAGGCCAACTTTGGAAAAGGTGAGCTCGAGGGAGTGGCGGCGGCAGAGGCCGGCAACAATGGTGTGGCCGGTGCAACGCTTATTCCCTTGCTTGCCCTTGGTATTCCGGGCGATGTTATTACCGCCATTATTATTGGCGCCTTCATGATTCACGGGCTTACGCCAGGCCCCATCATGTTCTTTCAGAACACTGACATTATTTACACCTTGTTTGCTGGGCTTTTATTAAGCTCTGTTTTTCTTCTGGTTATTGGCGCGGGGGCCATCAAAATTTTCAAGTACATCGCCCATGTGCCTAAGACCATTCTTATGCCATCGGTCTTGGTGCTCTGCGTTTACGGGGGGTATGCCGTGAACAACTCGGTCTTTGATGTGGCCGTGATGTTCTTAATGGGGGGGCTTGGCTTTGCCATGTACAGGTTCAACGTGCCGCCGGCCCCGTTTGTTATTGCCTTTATTCTTGGGCCTCTTTTTGAGGACAACTTCCGTCAGGCCATGTTGATGTCGGGCGGGGAGATGTCCATTCTTTTAAGAAGCCCCATTACCTGGTTCTTCTGGATTGCAACCATTCTTACGCTTTTGGCGCTAACCGGTGCCTGGGGTCGTATCGCCAGTCTTTTGCGTAAGGGTTAAGTCATGTCAACACAAGTAACCGTAGCCCATGGCTTGGCTCGTCTTATTAAAGCTCAAGGTATAGACACCATTTTTTCCTTGTCGGGAAACCAGATCATGCCGGTCTACGACGGCTGCCTTGCCGAAGGCCTTGCGATTCTGCATTGTCGTCATGAGGGCGCTGCGGTTTTTATGGCCGATGGCTATTCGCAAATTGCAGGCCGACCGGGCATTGCGATGGTGACCGCGGGCTCAGGTTTTTTAAACAGCCTGGGCGCCTTGTTTGCGGCTCGACTTAATCAGTCCAACCTTATTCTTCTCACTGGAGACTCGGGTGTGGGTCAGGATGGCAAGGGCGCCTTCCAGGAATTAAACCAGTGCCTAAGTTCGGCGCCGGTCACCGCCTACTCGGTCCGGCCAAAATCATCTGAGCAGCTTTTTGCAGCCCTCCATCAGGCATTTGATTTCTATGCACAAGGCAATACGGGGCCTGTTCATATTGCCCTTGCAGCTGATGTCTTGGAGCAGCCGCTTCAAGCCCAGGCGCTTTCGTTGTTCGCCTCGGATCGGGTGACGACGGGTTATGAGACGGCCCTGCCAGCCCATGAGCTGCAGGCCCATGAGCACACCCTGCTGGACCATCTGGTTCAACGGCTTCAGGCTGCCACGTCACCTGTTGTGCTTCTAGGACCCTTTTTCAATCAGGCGCGTTACCCAGGACTAACAAACGTTCTTCAAAAAGCACTGGGTGTGGACTGCTTTTTTATGGAGAGCCCAAGGGGTATTGCAGACCCTCATTGGCCAGGGCTTGCCAAAAAGCTTGGGGAGGCAGATCTTGTTGTCGTGATTGGTAAGCCCGTTGATTTTTCGATGCAGTTTGGAACGTTTGATTCAACTCAACCCAATGGGCCGCAGTGGTTAATGGTGGATAACGACGCCCTTACCATCGAGCGCTTTCAGACAAACCTGCCAAAGCAGGCAGCCAACACACTTCGCATGGCGCCGCGTCGATGCATTGCCGGGTTACTCGAGAAAACCAAGCAGGCCTATGCACCCCAGGTTATTTCGAGCCAGGCGCTTAGTCCCGTTGACCCTCCCACAGGCTCAGCCCATGCCGAGTTTTTAAAGGCCATACAAAACGTAATTAATGGCCTGGCCGCAAGCCTGACGCTGGTGGTCGACGGAGGCGAGTTTGGCCAATGGGCCCAGGCAGGCTTGAGGGCCCACCGACGTATTATTAACGGGGTGTCGGGAACCATCGGTGGGGGGCTGTCCTACGGCATGGGCGCCTTGGCGGCAGACCCCGACAGCCATGTTCTGGTCATCATGGGCGATGGCACGGTGGGCTTTCACCTGGCTGAGTTTGAAACGGCAGCACGAGCGGGTCAGCGCATCGTAACCATCGTTGGCAATGACCGGCGTTGGAATGCGGAGTACCAAATTCAGATTCGTAAGTATGGTGAAGATCGAACCTTTGCCTGCGAACTCTCCGATGCCAACTATGCGCAGGCCTGCCTGGCACTTGGGGGATGGGGGGAGCGTGTGCAAACGCCAGCTGACCTCGAGTCGGCGCTGCGAAAGGCCTTTGCCTTCAACGGACCTTCCTGCATCGACCTTGCCATTGAGCCCGAGCCTTATAAGGCTGCAGCGAAG
>JAURFZ010000029.1:2404-13298 GCA_030834045.1 Burkholderiales bacterium | reverse complement strand
AAACTCCGGCCTTTTCTTTGCAATGGTTTGCGGCATAGACCCCTCGGTAAAAAAGCTTGCTAAATCAGTAGGCTGAGGCAATACCCCCTGTCCACCCGACTCGCACGGATTGAATTCTTAAGACTCTCTGACCTGTATTATAAAGTTCTGGTTTTGACACCGCCTAGGGTCAACCCTAAACTTCACTATAAATCTAAGGAGGTCTTTTCCATCATGTCTGTTAAATCACCCGTTCGCGTCTCGGTTACTGGGGCAGCTGGCCAAATTGGCTACAGCCTGCTTTTTCGTATTGCCAGTGGAGAGATGCTGGGTAAGGACCAGCCTGTGGAGCTGCAACTCCTTGAAATTCCTGATGAAAAAGCTCAGAAGGCCCTCAAAGGCGTCATGATGGAGCTTGAGGACTGCGCCTTTCCCCTATTGGCGGGCATGTCTGCCCATTCCGATCCCTTAACCGCCTTTAGGGACATCGACATCGGCCTGTTGGTGGGCGCACGGCCCCGGGGCCCCGGAATGGAGCGAAAAGATCTCCTCTCGGCGAATGCCCAAATTTTTACTGCCCAAGGCAAGGCCCTCGACCAGGTTGCCTCCCGCCAGGTGAAAGTTTTGGTGGTGGGTAACCCCGCTAACACCAATGCCTACATTGCCATGAAGTCGGCCCCAAGCCTGCCCCGTGAATGCTTCACAGCCATGCTCCGGCTCGATCACAATCGCGCCGCCTCTCAGATTGCGGCGAAAACGGGTCGAGAGGTAAAAGATATTGAGAGGCTCTGTGTCTGGGGCAACCATTCCCCCACCATGTATGCGGACTATCGCTTTGCCAGCATCAACGGCAAACTGGTGAAAGACCTTATTAACGATCAAGAATGGAACGCCAATACCTTCCTTCCTACGGTGGGTAAGCGTGGCGCGGCCATCATCGAGGCGCGAGGCCTTTCTTCAGCTGCCTCCGCAGCCAATGCGGCCATTGACCACGTTCGTGACTGGGTTTTGGGTACTGATGGCCGCTGGGTCACCATGGGCATTGCCTCAAACGGTGAGTACGACATTCCTAAGGATGTTATCTACGGATTCCCCTGCACCTGCGCCAATGGCAAGTACGAGATGGTCAGGGGCCTAGACATCGATGCCTTTTCTCGAGAACGTATGAACCTCACCCTCCAGGAGTTGTTGGACGAGCAGGACGGTGTTAAGCACCTTTTAAGCTAAGGGTCCCGAGATGCCTCTCCACCCGCGAGACGTCTTGCGATCGACGGGGGCTGACGACCACTGGCTCGTTCCTAATTGCGAGCACTATGCCGGCAGCCCACGCAAGCTGCTTAAGGCGCTTGATCTGCAGGCTGCTCGCGGCTTTGATTTCGATGTCACCCTAGACCTTGAAGACGGCGCACCCGCAGGGGCCGAGTCCGAGGCCGTGCGAGAACTGGTTGGCATTGTGAATCAGCATGCATCATTTCAGCCTGGGCAGAACCACCGCCTAGGCTGTCGTGTTCATCCTTTCGACCACAACGCCTTTGCAGACGACCTTCATTGCCTGGCCTTCGATCTGACGTCACCACTGGCCTACCTAACGCTGCCAAAGGCAGAAAGTGTCGAGCAGGCTCAGGCCGCCCTGCAAATGGCAGGCCAAATTTTTAGTGCTGCCAAAAAGCCCTTTCCAAGCATTCAGATTCTTGCCGAAACCCATGGGGCTGTACGCGATGTTTTCGCCATTGCAGCCCTTCCCGAGGTTCGTTTTATCTCGTTTGGACAGATGGACTTCACGAGCGCGCACGGCGGCGCAATACCCGCCAGCTGCATGAAAAGCCCCGGGCAGTTCGAGCATCCATTGCTTCGACGAGCCAAGCTAGAAATCGCGGCAGCCTGCCATGCCTACGGGAAAACCCCAACGCACAATCCTACTGTCGATTACAACAACGCGGCTCAGACTCAAAGCGATGCTGAGCAGGCGCGTTGGCTGGGCTTTGGTCGCATGTGGAGCATTCACCCAGATCAGGTCTCCCCCATCTTAAAAGCCTTCGCTCCAGCGTCTGAAGAAATAACCAAGGCAACGGCTATTCTTTTCGCAGCCCAGGCCGCCGACTGGGGGCCCATAGCCTTTGACGGCGAGCTACACGACAGGGCAAGTTACAGGTACTTTTGGGGTCTATTGTGTAAGGCAAGTGCCATGCATCTCGATTTGCCGGATGAGGCACGGACCGCATTCTTCTAGACCTAATATATTCTTTTTTATTGTTTTCCTCTTGGGAGGCTTTTCATGTCGCACAACCTGCATAACTCACTCAAAACCTTCAACACCAGTAAGGGTGAGTCACTTTCTTATTTCAGCCTTCCAGCGCTCGAGGCGGCAGGTGTTGGGCCCATCTCTCGCCTGCCTGTTTCTATTCGAATTGTTCTGGAGTCGGTCTTGCGTAACTGCGACGGCAAGAAGGTGACCGAGGAGCATGTGCGTCAACTGGCGAACTGGGCTCCCACCGCCGAGCGTGTCGATGAGATTCCTTTCGTTCTCGCGCGAGTTGTTCTGCAAGACTTCACGGGTGTTCCCCTTCTTGCCGACCTCGCTGCTATGCGCAATGTTGCGCAGACACTGGGTAAGGACCCTAAGCGTATTGAGCCCTTGGTACCTGTTGATCTTGTCGTTGACCACTCGGTCATGATTGATCATTTTGGGCAGAAAGATTCGCTTGATCTGAATATGAAGCTTGAGTTCGAGCGCAATGAAGAGCGCTATCAGTTCATGAAGTGGGGCATGCAGGCCTTTGACACCTTCAAGGTTGTGCCTCCAGGTATTGGCATTGTTCACCAGGTGAATCTTGAATATCTGGCTCGGGGTGTCCATCAGCGCAAGGGCGTCTGTTTCCCCGATACCCTGGTGGGAACCGACAGCCACACGACCATGATCAATGGCATTGGTGTCGTAGGTTGGGGTGTTGGAGGCATTGAGGCCGAAGCGGCCATGCTGGGTCAGCCCCTTTACTTCTTAACGCCCGATGTTATTGGTGTAAACCTTACGGGCCGCCTGCCTGAGGGCACAACCGCAACCGACCTTGTTTTAACAATTACCGAGATGCTTCGTCGAGAAAAAGTCGTCGGTAAGTTTGTTGAGTTTTTTGGTGAGGGAACGGCAAGCCTTGGCCTGCCCGACCGCGCAACCATTGCCAATATGGCACCCGAATACGGGGCGACTTTGGGCTTCTTCCCAGTCGACGAGACCACAGTAGACTTCATGAAAGCCACAGGCCGCACCGCCGACGAGGTTGACGCCTTTGAAGCCTATTTTAAGGCTCAGGGTTTGTTTGGAATGCCCAAGGCCGGTGACATTAACTACACCAAGGTGGTCTCGCTCGACCTAGCAAGCATTCGACCCTCGTTGGCAGGGCCCAAGCGGCCTCAGGACCGTATCGAGCTTAGCGCAATGAAGTCCTCATTTGCCGATCTCTTTAGTAAGCCCGTTGCCGAGAACGGCTTTGCAAGGTCTGCTGCTGAACTGGGTAAGCGAGTGAAGACAGGCGCGACCGACCTTGGTCATGGCGACATTCTTATTGCTGCCATAACGTCTTGCACCAACACATCAAACCCCGGCGTGTTGCTGGCTGCCGGCCTTCTTGCCAAGAAGGCGGTTGAAAAGGGTCTCACCGTTCACTCTCGAATTAAGACATCGCTGGCCCCCGGAAGCCGAGTCGTCACCGACTACCTTACCAAGGCGGGGCTTTTGCCTTACCTTGAGAAACTGGGCTTTAGCGTAGCGGCCTACGGTTGCACTACCTGCATTGGTAATGCCGGAGACCTTCTGCCAGAAGTCAATGAGGCCATCGTGAATAATGATCTGGTCTGCGCAGCGGTGTTGTCGGGCAACCGCAACTTTGAGGCGCGTATCCACCCCAACCTGCGCGCCAACTTTTTGGCATCCCCTCCCCTTGTCGTTGCCTACGCCATTGCGGGAAGTGTTCAGGTTGACCTGGGCACCGAGCCTGTTGGGCAGGGAACAAACGGCCCGGTCTATCTGAAGGACATCTGGCCAACAAGCCAAGAGGTTGCCGCCGTAATGGGCTATGCCCGCGACCCAGAGATCTTCCGGCGTCTCTATGGAAACCTCACCAAAGACCATCATCTTTGGAACAACATTCAAGGAACCCTTGGTCAGGTCTACGACTGGCCAAAGTCAACTTACATTGCGCGCCCGCCCTTTTTCGACGGTTTCTCTATGTCACCATCGGAAACGGTTAGCATTAAAGGCGCACGGGCGCTTGCCATTCTTGGTGACTCTGTAACCACCGACCATATTTCACCCGCAGGCTCCATTAAAGAGGCATCGCCAGGCGGGCGTTTCCTTACAGAAAATGGTGTGGTAAAGGCCGATTTCAATAGCTATGGTTCTCGACGTGGCAACCACGATGTCATGATGCGAGGAACATTTGCCAACGTCCGTATTAAGAACCTTATGCTTCCTGTGAAGGCGGACGGCAGTCGTGAAGAGGGTGGCCTTACGATCATGCAACCCAGTGCCGAGCAGGTCTTTATCTACGATGCGGCCATGGCCTATCAGGCTCAAGGCATCCCAACCGTTGTCTTTGGCGGCGAGGAGTATGGCACTGGATCCTCGCGTGACTGGGCCGCCAAGGGAACCCAGTTACTGGGGGTTCGTGCTGTTGTTGCCCGCTCCTTTGAGCGTATTCATCGCTCAAACCTCGTGGGTATGGGGGTGCTTCCTCTGCAGTTCAGAACAGGTGAATCTGCGCAGACCCTTGGCATTGACGGCACTGAAAGCTTCGATCTTGATATTCCTGCTAGCCTTGCTCCCCAACAAGACCTTGAACTCTCGGTGACGCGTAAGAATGGCGAGCAGTTTAGGGTTACGCTTTTGTGCCGTATCGACACACCCATCGAGGTCGATTACTTCCGCCACGGTGGTATTCTTCCCTATGTTCTTCGCGAGCTAATGGCTGCATGAAAACCTCCCCTTCGTCCCGACGCGGCAGGGCCTCACGTGAGGCCGATAGCCTTATTCAGCTCTCTGAGGGTCTCGCCCAGTCGGGAAGCCGCGCCGAAGACAGGTTCTGGGAGACGAGGCTCGATGGTGAGATTGATGCGCTTCTTTCCACAGGTGACGAAGGCTCTCTTAATGCAGCGCTCGATCGGCTCGCCGATCGGGAATCACGGGCCTATGAAGAGCTTGCAGATGCTATTGAAGGACGAGTGGAGTCTGCCGAGGCACAGACGAATGATGGTTCACGTGATCTTCTGCTTTTTGCCGCACCCGTACTTGCCTGGTCACGCATGCCGTTGCCCACGAGGTTGCTTAGTGACCCCATTATTCGAAGCCTTAAAAAATCTTTGGCAGAGGAGGTCTTTTGCGAGGGGGTTGATCTGGCTGTTGCGAATTATTTTTTCTCACCCGATCAGTTGCCTTCAAGTTTTGGTGAAACGGCCGAGCTGCGCGAGCAGCTTGCCAAGGCCCTGCCCTCGGGTGTATTCGAGGTAGACCCTCAGTCCTTGGGTGAGACTGCACAATTTCTTGCCGATCAGCGCTACCTTCTCGGTGTTGCCAGTGTGAAGAAAGGTGCGCCCCTTTTCCTCTGGCAAGAGGGCATGCTTAGTCGTGACGATGTACTTGCCGCCTGGCGTAAGTCGGGAAATGAAAGCCTTACGCACCTGCTTCCAGCCTGCGGCTTCGAGCCCATGCTTCCGCGAGCCTACTACGTGGCCTGCCGGGATGCAGACCGCGCAGCAAGGCCATTCTCGGTTACTGCCTCGGTTGCCTTCTTATCAACCAGTCTTGGTATTGCGCCCAACATGCTTATTGCTGTTATTGGTGGTTGCTACAACCGACAGCTTGAGGAGTATCGCATTGGCTTTATAAGTCATAGCGAAGACGAAGTTATTCATGGCGTTGTCTGGCCTTTGCTTGGGCCCGAAGACGAGATGAGCGACGTCGTGGAAGAGATTGAAGCTATTCTTAAAGAGGCTGGCGTTCAAAAGATTGAAATGCTCCGTCAGCGTATGCCCATGGAATACTGCGAAGACTGCGGCGCACCTTTGTATCCGAACCTCGAAGGTGAGATGGTTCATGCAGAACTCCCCGACGACGGGGAATCACCTACACAGCACCTGCACTAATAATTTCTTGAAGGGTTATTGAAATTAAGGGGGCGGCGTTTACCAACAGGCTGCTTGCTGAGCTTACTGGTTCTTGAAGGCTGGCCTGCGTTTTTCAACGAAGGCAGCCATGCCCTCTTTCTGGTCTTCAAGCGCGAAGACCGAATGAAAAAGCCTGCGTTCGAAGTTCACACCCTGGCTGAGGCTTGATTCAAACGACTGGTTCACCGATTCCTTCACCATCATGAGAACCGGTAGAGAAAACTCGGCTATGGTGGCCGCGGCCTTAAGCGTCTCGGCAAGAAGTTGGTCTGCAGGAAAGACCCGCGAGACAAGCCCAGCACGCTCGGCCTCTTGGGCGTCCATCATACGAGCTGTAAGGCAGAGGTCCATGGCCTTTGCCTTTCCCACTGCACGTGGAAGTCGTTGGGTACCGCCTGCGCCGGGAAGAATACCAAGCTTTATTTCAGGCTGGCCAAACTTCGCTGTATCGGAGGCGTAAATGATGTCGCACATCATGGCCACTTCGCAGCCCCCTCCCAGTGCAAAGCCGGAAACAGCGGCAATAACAGGTTTACGAGCCGAGGCAATGGATTCCTAGTTGCGTGTAATGAAGTTGGACTTGTAGTTTTGTACATAACTGAAGTCCTTCATGAAGGCGATATCAGCGCCTGCGGCAAAAGCCTTTTCGTTACCGGTAAGCACTATGCACGCAATGGTGTCATCAGCCTCAAAGCCCTCTATGGCCTTTGCAATGCCGTCCATAACGTCGTTATTTAGTGCATTAAGTGCCTCGGGCCGGTTGATGGTGATAAGACCAACCTTGCCGTGGACATCTGTCAGAACGACATCTGCCATTGTTTGACTCCCCGATATTGGTCGGGGCGAGATGATTCGAACATCCGACCCCTTGCACCCCATGCAAGTGCGCTACCAGGCTGCGCTACGCCCCGACCGAAGTATCCGAGTGTATCAAATGCGCCTGCTGAAAGGCGATCTGAGCGTAACCAGCCCTTTGTAAAGAGACGGCCTAGCCCTTAAGTACGCGAAGTACCTGTTCGAGTTCGATCCGAAGAGTAGGCGTAATTGTTGTGCTTGCTACGTCGGCAGAAGCCTCCACCATCTCGGAGTGAGCCTGGTCCTTCGCTGCCGGAAGGTTCTTTGTGGACGTGAAGTTCGCGGCTCGGGCGTCGGCCATAGCTCCAAGTGGAGTAATGGCCGAGAGCGAGTCAAGACTGGTCACCCGATTAAGCTCAGTAAGCCGAGAACGGGCGCCATTGATAGTGAAGCCTTCCTCGTAGAGAAGCTCGCGAATCCGACGAATCAGCATAACCTCGTGGTGCTGGTAGTAACGCCTGTTTCCGCGACGCTTGACCGGTCGAAGCTGAGAGAATTCTTGTTCCCAGTAGCGAAGAACATGGGGCTTCACATTGCAAAGCTCACTGACTTCACCAATTGTGAAGTAGCGCTTCGAAGGGATGGTAGGTAAGTTGATCTCGGCCATGTCAGAGCTTTGACTGCCTTAGGCCTCGATGGAACCCAAGTTGCCATCGTCAAGACCCGCCTGCACTGCCTTGGGGTCCTGAACCACTGCTTTTAGCTTTTGACTGGCGTGGAAGGTAACAACACGTCTTGCCGAAATAGGAATGGACTCGCCTGTTTTGGGGTTTCGCCCAGGTCGCGATGGCTTGTCCCGCAGCTGGAAGTTACCAAACCCCGAAAGCTTGACCATTTCGCCTCGCACAAGGCAGGCCCTTAGCTCATCAAAGAAGGCATCCACCATTTCCTTGGATTCACGTTTGTTGAGACCCACCTGGTCAAAAAGAACATCTGCCATTTCTGCCTTGGTGAGGGCAGCTGAGTCTGCGGCGGCCTCCGGGAAAGAGGCATTTGATATGGAACTGGGTTTGGATTCGGTTAACACGGTTTACTAGGCCCCTCTGAGTCGCGCCTGGCAGTCTTTGACGACCCTTTTCGTGATTTCGCCAAGCAGATAATCGACTTCTTGAACTTCAAGTGTTTTCTCAGTATCTTGAAATAAGAACCTGAAAGCAAGACTTTTTTCTTCGGAGTTTATACCCTGCCCAACGTACTGATCAAACAACATGAAGTTCACCAACTTATCATACTGTTTTGATTCATTTTTTACAGCTTTAATTGCAGCCAACACCTGACTTAGAGGAACGGCCTTTGAAAGAATAAAAGCAAGGTCGCGCTCCATGCTGGGGAACCTAGACGGGGAGACCACGGACGGCCAAGCTTGCTTCACAAGCAGTTCAAGATCAAGCTCAAGGGCAAGGCTGGCCGACTGAAGCTCGAGCTCGTTTAGAAGACTGGGATGTAGCTCGCCAAACCAACCGCAAACCTTCTCGCTTTGGTCTAAAACCAGGGCTGAGCGGCCAGGATGCAGGAAGCGATAGTTCTCGGAAGCCTCATGCTCGGCCAATGGACGCAACCGGATAGCCACAGCGTCTGACGACGAATGCTGTTGCAAACCGATGACCTCAAGAAGACCAAGCTGTTGAAGATCACCCTTGAGGTCAAAAAAGTCGACCGCCCTGCTTTCAAGCCCCCATTGCAGCGGAAAGGCAAGACCGCTTGCGAAGGCTGCGAGCCTCTGGGGTTGCCAGACGCCCTGCACCGACATGGTGTCGGCGACGATGCCTGGCTGCCGGCTAAAAACACGGCCGATTTCAAAGAGTCGAATGCGCTGCTCTTGGCGGGCTTGGTTCTCGCTGGCCACCCGCATCAGGCCGGCAACAATAGACGGTCGCATGACGTCAAACTGGCTTGCTATCGGATTGACCAACTTAAGTAGGCTGTGCGGGTTGCTTACAAACCACTGGGCAAGCTTGGAATCGGTAAAGCCATAGGTCACCGCCTCGTGGTAGCCAAGATTCGCCATTTGGGCGCGAAGGGTGTGAATGGAACGCGATGTTTCGGGGGCTAGGCGCGCCTGAAGCAATGCGCTGGGCGCCCGCAGGGGGATGCGATCGAAACCAACAATTCGAGCAACCTCTTCCACAAGGTCCTCTTCACACTCTAAGTCGAACCGTTCAGCACTGGGCTGAACCCGATAGAGCGTCTCAGACCCCATCCCGGCCGCTTGGCAGCTAAGGCCTAGTCGAGCGAAAACCGACAAGACCTCGTCGGTAGCGTAGCTTATTCCCATCAGCCGTTCCAGGCGGTGATGCCGAAGCTGAACAGGCGGCCGGGATGGCGACTCGATTCGGATATCGTTTACAGGACCCCAGTCGCCACCGCAATGCTCAAGGATAAGTGCGGTGAGAAGCTCAAGCTCTTCAACCGTGGACTCGGCGCTGACCCCGCGCTCAAAACGATAGCCAGCATCGGACGAAAACTTCAATTTCTGGCTACGACCTCGAATGGCATCCGGCCACCAGAAGGCCGCCTCGAGAAGAATATTCTTGGTGGTGGTGCTTACGGCTGTGCGCTGCCCGCCCATAATGCCCGCCAGAGCAACCGGCCCCTTTGAATCTGCAATAACGCCAAACGAAGGGCCAAGCACGGGCGAGCTCCCATTGAGAAGCTCGAACTGCTCGCCTTCTCGCGCCCAGCGAACCTCAAGCTGAGCATCCTGCAGAGGTTCAATAAGGTCGAGGTCAAAAATATGAGTGGGCCGTCCAAGGGCCAGCATGACGTAATTGGACAGATCAACCAGAATGGAGATAGATCGTTGACCGGCCTGCTCTAGGCGTTGACGAATGAAGGTGGGAGTGGGCTGGTTTGCATCGACACCACGAATGATGCGGCTTGAGAATCGCCCACACAATGCAGATCCTGCGGTTCGTGCCTCGTCGCGAATAGCAATACGAGCGGTTTCGGCAAGCTTAGGCGCCTCCTGCAACGACTGGCTTTTCTGGAACTCGGGCTGCTGGGCAAGAGGTTGGGCCAATATCGCTGACAGCTCTCGCGCAACACCCCGAATCGAAAGGCAGTCGGGGCGGTTGGGCGTAAGCTTAATTTCCAAAACCTTGTCATCAAGCCCCAGTGCATCGCGAAGATCTTGGCCAAGGGTAAGGCTCTGCAGTGCGTTGAGCTCAACAATTCCTTCACTTTCGTCCGACAGACCCAGTTCTTTACTGGAGCAGAGCATGCCCTGACTCTCAACACCACGCATCTTGGCAATTTTTATTCGAAAGTCGCCGGGAAGGACTGCACCGTCGACCGCACAGGCAACCCAGAGCCCCGCTCTTGCATTGGGGGCTCCGCATATAATCTGCCGACTGGGCTCACCTTCGTTAACGCGAACCTGGCAGACCTGAAGTCGATCGGCATTGGGATGGCGCTCTGCCGATTCAATGAAGGCAACTTTAACGCCGGTAAAGGCAGGCGCTAGGGCCTCAAGCGACTCCACCTCAAGGCCAGCCATCGTAAGGGCGTCGGCCATTTGCTCTGCGGAGACATCGGTTGGAACCCACTGGCGTAGCCAGCTCTCAGGTACTCTCATGGCGTGTCTTTAGGCAAACTGGCGCAGAAAGCGCAGGTCGTTCTCAAAGAAGAGTCGCAGGTCATTAATGCCATAACGCAACATGGTGAGTCGCTCGAGGCCGCTTCCGAAGGCAAAGCCAATGACCTCTTGCGGATCAAAGCCAAAATTCTGAATAACTTTGGGATGAACCTGCCCTGCCCCTGATATCTCGAGCCATCGTCCCTTAAGTGGTCCCGTTGAAAATCGCATGTCCACCTCGGCCGAGGGCTCGGTAAAAGGAAAGAACGAAGGACGGAAACGGATGTCGAGGTCTTTGGTCTCAAAAAAGGCGCAGAGGAACTCGAAGTA